>NZ_JBFTMD010000036.1:0-34435 GCF_056396785.1 Bacillus sp. 05T21
ACGACAACGCCAGTAACACCAGCTGCACCGATTCATAATGAAGTACCAAATCAAGAAGTAGCTGCTGGATCAACGACAACGCCAGTAACACCAGCTGAACCGATTCATAATGAAGTACCAAATCAAGAAGTAGCCGCTGGGCCAACGACAACACCGGTAACACCAGCTGCACCGATTCATAATGAAGTACCAAATCAAGAAGTAGCCGCTGGGCCAACGACAACACCGGTAACGCCAGCTGCACCAATTCATAATGAAGTACCAAATCAAGAAGTAGCCGCTGGGCCAACGACAACACCGGTAACGCCAGCTGCACCAATTCATAATGAAGTACCAAATCAAGAAGTAGCCGCTGGGCCAACGACAACACCGGTAACACCAGCTGCACCAATTCATAATGAAGTGCCAGGTCAAAATGTATTAGTTACACCAGTTGTAGCGCCTACCAAAGAAACGAAAACAGCGCCGATAGAAAATAGTGTTCCAACGGAACAAATCCCAACAAAAAATATTGATTCCTCTGAAATAAAAGAAAAACAAGAAAAAGTAATTAAAAACGAAAAATATATTTCTAATCCGTTAAAAGATTTCCTAACAAATCCAGAAGAACAAATTCAAGAAATTGTTCAAGATTGGATTGAATCGACAGAAGCGGTAAAAGAAAAAGAAACAAATAAATCATCAAATGAAAATGAAGCACAAAATAATCAAACTGACATAGAGAATGCATCTAATACAGAACGAACAGAAGAACGTGGAGAACAAGAAGAACAAGTGCGACCAGGTCAACGCCAGCAAGTGTATAACAATCCAGCGCGTGGATCTCGACACTTAGCGTCAATGAATGAAGATGAAGATATAGAGAATGTAACATAAGCCCTCTAAGTAATGAGGGCTTTCTTTCTAAGTAAAAGGAGGGGAAGAAAAGTTGCAATCTAGTCAATCACAATTAATGGTTGAGCAGGAAATAGTAGAGCAGGTTCAAAAAAAGCAAAAAAAGAAAAAGGGATGGAAAATAAAACTGATCGTAATTTTGATTAGTTTAGCGGCATTAATGATTACTGTAGCTGGAGTTGGTTTGGTTACTGTTTTAATGTTAGATGATGAAAAACCAACAACTCCAGGTGGAGTAGGCGGGATAGGCGGGATAGGGACGGCTAATGTTTCACCGGAAGTCTTAAAATGGGAACCTCTTGTAAGAAAACACGCGCAAAGTTTTGGGATGGAACCTTTTGTGCCCCTCGCTTTGGCCCTAATTCAACAGGAGAGCGGCGGGACTTTGATCGATGTCATGCAGAGTGCAGAGGGAGCTTTTAACACCCGTTATCCAAAAATACAAAATGGTATAACAGATCCCGACTATTCAATATGGTGCGGTATACAGGAGTTAAAACATTCATTAGAATTAGCTGGTGTTTCTGGCCCGGCTGATATAGAAAAAATTAAATTAGCACTTCAAACATACAATTTCGGGCCAGGATTTATCAATTTTATTCAAAGGAATGGTGGAGCGTATACACTTGAATTAGCAAAACAATTTGCCTTAGAACATGCAGGAGGTCGTACACAATGCGGTTTTAGAAGTCCATATTGTTATGGGGACTTTAGCTATGTAGAAAAAGTGTTAAAACATTATGTTGCTACCGCTGGAGGTGGAGGTGCTGGCCCTGGAGATGGAACAGGAGACGGACCAGCGAATGCGAAATTTAATGAAATTATGGCTCTAGTAGCACCGTACGACGGTTATCCGTATGTGTGGGCTGGCCGAGCGCCGCCGAATTTCGACTGTTCGGGACTGATCGAGTGGAGTTTCAATAAAGTAGGAATTCGACTTAGTGGAACCGCAGAAGATATGTATAATGCGACCGTACCTGTTGACAAACCAGCGCCAGGCGATCTAGTTTTCTTTCACGGAACATATAAAGCGGGTATTTCACATATCGGAATTTACATTGGTAATAACAAGATGTTTAATGCAGGTGGAACACATTTACATTATGCAGATCTAAGTATGCCGTATTGGACAGAGCATTTCTCTGGTATTAGAAGGGTAAAATAAAGGGGGAAGTAATATGAATAAGGGGATTGTAGCAATTCTCATATTGTTATTTTTAGGAGTAGGGACATATGCAAGCTCTCAAACTTCAAAAGTAAATAATTATCAAAAAAAATATGAAGATACAAAGAAAAAATTAAATGTAGCACAAAAGGAAAACGAAAAATTGAACCAGGAATTAAAAGGGAAAGAACGAAATACCGAAACAGAGGTAAAGAAAGATACAGAGGATTTTTTAAAGGCTTTTTTTGCTTATGATACAGCTAAAGGAGAAAGAGCGTGGACTAAGATCCAACCCTTTGCAACAGAAAAAGCTTTAAAAATGCTAGTTCCAGCGGGAACAGATCCAAAGCAACCAATAGAAAGAACAGAGCCAGATAAAACTATAGTTTCGGATATTGATAAATTGTTATTGTACTATACACCAGTAGATGCAACACGGGCGAATATATTCGCCCGTGTTTGGCAGAAAATAACCGTTAACGGTGTTTCAAGTATTACACAAATACCGTTAGACATTTCTTTAATATATGATGAACAGAAAAATAGATGGGTAGTAGATGAAACGAAAATTCAACAACCTATGAAAGAAGATGGATATATAAGTTGATCTTTTTAACAATATAAAATCAAATAAGTACGCTGATTATAAAGGAAAGGAGGTGGATCATGTAATGATAAGCGTACTTATTTGGATAACAACGGGAATTGTTGCTTATTTGTGTTATAAAACATTTAATATTGAACAGGAAAAGCTAGAGAACGGAAAATATGATATATACGGCTTTGGAATTGTAGCTATTAGTCTCATTGGTATGTATGTTCTTCGAACTGTTTTAACTGATAGGATTGATCTACAAGTAATATTTATCCTAATCTCCATTGTTATAAATGGGATTGGCATCATGCTTATGACAAAACAATTTGTCTACGACTATCATCATAATAAACTTCCACCATTCCACAGAAAATGACTTCTCAGATTTGTTTATAAAACGTTTTTTAAACTCCATTAATACATTAGGTATCGAATTCGTATTTAAACGTTATTTCGGCTGATAAGGGTCTTAAGCTCATTTTAGATATTAGAGAATTTTATTATCAATTTGGGAGGAAAGCATGGGAACAATTATGACAGTCCTATTAGTTGTATTTATTGTAGGGGCGGTTGTCTCTTTTTTAATGAAAAAGATAAAAAGCTTAATTCGGTTTATGGTGCTTAGTATAATCTTTGGTATCTATCATACCAACATTGACATTTTAGGGCTTATAAGGAGCATTGGAGGGCCGATATTATTTAAATAATTAATTGTGATAAGGACTAGATAAGATCTAGTCCTTATTATTTTTGAAATACAATGTAAATAAAATGAAAAAATGTAAAATAATACTTGTTTTATGCGCTAGCGCATGATAATATAAAATTAAGAAATGCGCTAGCGCATTCAAAAAAACAAAAGGAGTTGCTGACCATGAAATACTTTCAAAGTGTCACTACCTTAGAGGATCTAAAGAAACAATATAAAAAATTAGCTAAAAAACATCATCCAGACTTAGGCGGGAAACATGAAGATTTCATTGAACTAAAGAACGAATATGATAAGCTCTTTGAAAAATTGAATACGAAAACAGAAACAAGTGGAGCATATCAAAACATCATTGACGAACTTATCAAATATGATCTTGAAATTGAAATCATCGGGACTTGGGTTTGGGTTACAGGTAATACTTACTCGTTAAAGAAAGAATTAAAAGAACTTGGTTTCAAATGGGCATCTAAAAAAAGGGCTTGGTACTGGTATGAGGGAGAGTATAAAAAATACCATAATAAAGAATTTTCATTAGATGAAATTCGTACCATGCACGAAGTGAAACGCATCAAAAAAGGAAAGCCGAAACTTGAAGCCTAAGAGGGATTTTCCCTCTTAGTTTTCTAAAAAAGGAGATGCCCAAATGTATATAAATGCTAATTGTGATAAATTCAAACACATTTATGATATGGAGAGATTAAAAGGTTACAGTGATAGGGCTGGAAGGGATATAGATAGGCTAGAGGAAATTATAGAAAAATTAAAAGAGTATCAAATGAAGATACATGAACATGCGCAAACTGTCGCAAATACTGAATTTAAAAGCGTTGTAACGTTAGTTAGAAATAGATATGATAAAAATCTTGTAAAGTTTCATGTTCAATTGGAAAGGCGGCCAATGGTCGATAAAAATTATATAGAAGATGAAAAGGTGAATGGATTTTATGAACATTACAAAATGTTTGTAGGAAAAGAACGCCACCAGGCTTTAAAATATGCCGATAGTCTAGCGTTGCAATATCATTGTGAAATTGAAAGGAGAGGTTTTTAATGCAGCGAAAATTTAGGCTTCCAGACGATGTCTGGGAGCAATTCACTGAAAAAACAAGTGCACCAGCTGAAACATTACGTCAATTGGTGATTAATTATATTGATGAGGATAGAAACCCGCTAGATGAGGTTATGGGTGTAGAAGAAGCGGCTGAACAGTGGAACATGTCACCTGGAACATTAAAAAACTTATGTGCTTCTGGTGAGGTTAAAGCGAAGAAAATCGGTAATAGATGGATCGTTTCAAAAAGGCAATCGTGCCCTAAAAAATAGGTGCAAAATGAATTTATATGTAATTACGATTTATTTAGTAAAAATGTCCTTTTAGTTTGTTATTAGACTTATTTCAAAGAAAACAATTAGATGTATATTTTATTGAGAAATATTCAATCTTCTGAATATTTAATGTGTTTAGCTGTATTTTTTGATATTATGGTATTAATTTACATGAAAAAGGGGAAGTGGATGCTATGGGTGTTCAAGTAATTACTAAAGAAAAAATTACAAGCCTATTGAACGAATGGTACGAAGAAATTCGCATACGAAATCTCGGGACAGCCCAACAATTAAAAGAAAGTATAGATAGTAAAATTCACAGTATAGAAGAAGATCAAAGCATACTTGTATATTATGCACTTCTTAATTACCGTTACGATATTTTGATCAACAATACGGAAAGTATGGAAGATAGTTTGAAAGTGCTAGAAGAGATTGAAAAACCTAAAGACAACTTTTTAACATATTATTATTATTTCTTTAAAGCGCTACATGCTGTAGAAATTGGAAAGTACAATGTTGCAAATGAAGCATATCAAAAAGCAGAAGAGTTTTTAAAATATGTTCCAGATGAAATTGAAAAAGCAGAATTTCAATATAAACGATCAATTTTTTACTGGCAGACGCGCCAGCCATTAAAGGCCCTGGATTATATTTTGTATGCTAAAGAAATATTTTTAAAACACAAAGGATATGAAATTAATGTTGCAGGATGTGAAAATATTACAGGGTTGATTTGTAATACATTAAGGCAGTATGAAAAGGCAGAGGAACATTTCCTTTTATCCTTAAATGTTTTAGAAAATACAGAGCATGAGAATTTGATTTTAAAAACACGACAAAATTTAGGCATGTTATATGCTGATCAAGATATGTCTGAACTAGCAATACGCTATTTATCAGAGGTAATTGATCATGAAAAATGCAGTCTTACAGACCTTCCGCTTTTAAAAGCAAACTTCTTATTAGCTAGAGAATATTTTAAATTAGGTCAAAAAGAAATTGCATCAACATTAATTTTAGATGGTATTAATGTTTGTAAGAGCTTAAATAATGAAGAATATGAATATCACTTTAAAATTTTAGAAGCTATGAATAATGGTTCATCAACTGAAACATTAGAAACAGTAATACAAGAAGGAATTTCCGTTTTTGAAAAAGAAGGGTTAATTGGGTATGTGAAAGACTACTCTCAACAGTTAGCGATTAAATTTGTTGAAGATAATGGCTTAGAAAAAGCAGGGAAGTATTATCACATAGCTCATCAAGCAGAGAAAAAATTACAAGAACGGGAGGCTTTAAAATGAAAAAGCTCGGCTTATTAAGTTTTGTAGCGGCTGTAATTCTGTCATTTGGTATTAATGTATCTAATGATTCACAACAAGCAAAACCACTTCCGAAAGAGCCAGTTATTTATATGTCTGAACACGGTACAGGTTGGTAAATAGCGCTTGTAAAATAAATGTCATTACCCCATTAGGAGAAACCTTGCTATTAATAGTAAGGTTTTTTTGCTGTTTTTAGGAAACAAGTTTTTTGCTTTAGATGGTAAAATAAAGAAAAGAATTGTGAGTTTATGTTATTAGAAAGGGGAATGAAAATTGAACATATTTAAATTAACAACTGATAGCGAGAAAATTTTTAATCTAACTTTAGAGAACTATGTGAATAGCACTCATAAAAAAGAACCCTATTTTCATACAGGGGAAAAAACTAGATATTTCGCTGTATGTCCAGGTTGTAACAATCCTGTTCAAATATATAATTTATATGTAAACAAAAATTTGAATGAAAACAAAAACAAGCAAAGCTTACATGCTAGACATTATTCGAACAATGTTGTTGGGTTGGCAATGTATAATCAAGAAAAATATAATAATTGTTACCTGTCTGATCCGCACTCGTTTAGTAGTGATGCTAAACATAAAAATAAAGAAAAATGTAATGAGTTGCTAACTTTAATCAAAAAGAACCCAGATACTTTATATAAATTCATAAGAAAGATAGCTAGTATTAATTTCCCCTATCCACTATTTGATGCTATGATTAAAAATTTCATGAAGTCAGAAGGGTACTATTATAAATATATAAATAAATTTAATTTACCTTATGGATTTTTGAATATGCAAAAATCCATAACTTTGTACAATCAATATTTATATAAATATGGGGATCATTTAAATGAAGTGAGAGAAAGTATCCAAAATAGCGATCATTACCAAATCGTTAATGATCAAATCAAGAAGAAGACTGCGGAATTTGTTGAACTAGATTTTTATTTAACAAATCATCGCATAAAAAATAAAAGTGAAGAAACCATTGAACTTAGAATTGTTGAATCTGTAGAAGGAAGAAAAAACATTATATTTAAAAAAGTAATCCCGATAAACAAATTTGATTTTATGAATCAGATTTTTTATAACCAAAACAGAACGAATGAAATTACTCCAGGAAGTCCAAGAGAAAAAGCGCAAAAGATAGTAGATAAATATATAAAAAAATAAATTTCGTGAATTGTTGATTACAAAACTAAATGAGAGGTTTGATTAGAATGAGTTATCCTAAAGATCCATTATTGCAAGCTAGTCAAAAAGATGAGGAAATGGCAAAATCTATAGAAAAATCCACCCGGAGAATTGATGACAGCGCTAATTCTGCAATAAAAACTGCACAGAAAAAGGATGAAAAAAATATTACTGTATTGAAAAGTCAGCAAACAATTCATGATATATTGATTTCCAGCGCACAGAACTCACCTATTTATCAAGTATGTCAACTCCTTATGAACGATACTTTAAATCAAAATGCACTTAAATCTTTAATTGAATTAAGAAAAAAAGAACAAATTTATTTCCAGCAAGTACAACATGCATTTGAAAGTTTTAATAAGTTAGTGAAAAATTTGGACTTTGATAAACGATTAATTGATTTACACAAAATTGCTAAACGAGAAAAAGATACCGCTTTAGAGGTTAAGGCCATTTTTCTAGAATTAGATTTTCCTCCACATGATGATTTATTTCCAAATGAAGCACAGGAAATAGTTGCACTATATCATACAAGTGAATTAAGTGTAACTGAAACATATGTTGAAGAGTTATTTTTAGAGAAGTTTGATAAACAAGCTTTGGTTGCTATGAAATCTAGATGGAATGGATTTGAATGGCTAAATAATCGGATTTTCATTCTAGAACAAGTTATTGAGGGACATTTAGCAGGTTATTATAATTTGACAGTCCCTACATTATTGGCACAAACAGAAGGTATTGTGGCACAAGGTTTTAAACATGTGGGAAAAATGAACGGGGGCACACTAAAGGGATTTTTATCAGATTTGTTATCGGATAATAGCACATACTCATTCGATGCCCAAATTCATACTTTTTATACAAGTAGAATATTAGCAGGGTTTGAACATGGTAAGGAGATAAACTCTAGTTTAAGTCGTCATGCAATATTACATGGTGGCGATAGCTTCTATGGTACTCAAGTTAACTCTTTAAAGTGTATATTGATATTTGATTATCTACTAGATCGATTAAACAATCGCAGAAACATGGATAATTAAAATCATAGGGGTATAAGCCCATGCCTATCAACATAACAGAACAGTTTGCCCCCAAAACGATAAAAATTAACTTTAGTGCTATAAAAAAACGGAATTTTCGTTTAGGGGGCACTTTGAAATCTCAGCTTGTTGGGTATGTTCACTGTAGAAATGAGTTTTACAAAAGTATGAAAATAGCAAATTGATACAAACCAGCTGTATAGTGCGTTTTATGCATGTAACAGCTGGTTTTTTTATGAAAAAAAGTGATAGGAAATCATTGTTAATTTTACAAATTACAGTTATAATATAATTAAGTTTTACATAATATAATTAACAACAGAGAGTAGGAGGTCATTTTTTATGACGAAAGGAGGACGTAAGCCAGGAGCAAAAGAGCCAATCCGATCACTCGAAAAAATTGACGAGATGAAAGAATGGTT
Source organism: Bacillus sp. 05T21 (assembly GCF_056396785.1). Classification (NCBI taxonomy): domain Bacteria; kingdom Bacillati; phylum Bacillota; class Bacilli; order Caryophanales; family Bacillaceae; genus Bacillus; species Bacillus sp. 05T21. Next base: position 8,683 of record NZ_JBFTMD010000036.1, read on the forward strand.
ATTGCGCAACTCGTCTTATCGGAATTACTTTATTTTTTATTTTGGTATTAATACAGGATTAAGGATCAGTGACATATTACGTTTGAGGGTCAAAGATGTTAGAGGAAAAGATGTAGCAAAAATTAAAATGGAGAAAACAGAAAATACCGTTGATGTATATTTCAATACGGTTTTACAACGTGAAATTGAAAAGTATACAAAGCAAATGGCCGATTCAGATTGGCTGTTCCCTAGTCGTGAAGGAGATAAGCCAATTACAAGGCAAATGGCTGATACAATTCTAAGAAAAGCGGCCCTATCTTGTGGAATTGATAAAGATCATTGGGGCACACACTCGATGAGAAAGAGCTTTGGCTACCATTACTACCAGAGGAAAAAAGATGTGTACTATTTGATGAAGTTATTTGGTCATACAACGCAAGGGCAAACGTTGCGTTACATTGGAATTGAAGCTGATGAGATTAGAAAGACAATGGAAGATTTCACACTCTAAGAAGGGGTGGATTTAATGGGAGGAAATCAAACAGAATCTAAAGATACGAGCGTTTTGTTATATCTAATTGGATTTTTTTTGTTTGGTGTACTAGTAACATGGTATGTATTCGATCCAGATCTTTTTAAAGAAATAGCTAAATCAATTGGTGGGCCAATTGCAGGGGGAAGTTCTAAATAGACTCTTATCTTTCTAAATGGGGAATGGGAGGTTTTAATCATGGGCGTTATAAGTCCAGATATTGAACCGTTTGTAATGGCCAGTTTTGGTATTACACTTGCTTTAATCCTTTTAGCGGGCGTTTCAATAAGACACGTTCATAAAAGGATTAAGGGATAAATAGAAAGGGGGCGATATAGGTGAAATTCGCGGAATTTGAAGCCTTGAAAAGCTATGATTCACCAACGGTGTATTTTTGCGAACATGATATGAAACACAGCTGTTTAATTGCTATCCCTTCATTTAATTGGAGTTTTCTTATGGATTACAAGATCGATTTTAAAGATGAAAGGCCGATGCTAATTAAAGCTTTATCTAAGTGTGTTAGTGATTACGATGCGGAAAGCATTGCTGATGTACTTTATGATTATGTGTTTAGTGAATTCAATTAAGTTTTTCATAACAACTTCATTAAGAAATGGGGAATGGAAAATGAAAAGGATAGCAAAAGAATTTTTAGAAATTACAAAAGATGTTTTTGAAAGACAAAGTACAGCCAAACCATGCATTTATTACTACAATGGTAAATTAGATTTCTCACCCGGTGATACGTTAAGTGGGACAGCGATGGTAGTGCACAATGGAGAAGCGGAAATTGTAAAAGATACGGGAGATTTAGCAGAGTTAACAAATGAATGGGAATTTGATTTTAAAGTTGCTGTTGAAATTCTTGCTGAATCCCTTGAAGATTATATTCTCGAAAAAGAAGAAGATAAAATGTTATAAAAGCGTTACTTGAGAAAAAGTAGGTGAAATCGAAATATGATTGAATCTGTAATGGATCAAATAAAATGGATTTTGTATATCGAAGCACTTTTCTTGATTTTATCCTATCGTGTATTTAGGTATGAGCTATGGAAAGGTAACCGGAAAGTATATTGGGCTTATATGTTGTCACTGTTAGGAATTATATTGTTTTTATATTTGAAGGATTTATATATAAATGCTGTTATTATGATCATCACAACTATATTTGCAACATTGAATGCAATTGTTGTAATCAAATTTGTAATTGCAGATGGGAACCTTCCATTTAAAAAAATGAAAGATAGGTTTAAAAACAAATTATAATCAACATTTGTAGAGTTTAATCAGATTCGAATAGTGACTGACTAGGGAAATACTGCGGTATTTTAAATTTGACTTATTAGGGAGGAAAATAATGAAAATTAGGGCCGTTATAGGTGGTTTTGCGGTTGCTAGTATGCTATTTACTGGATGTTCAATGATTAATGATAAAACAAGTGTAAAGCAAGCAAATGGATCTGAAAAAGTGGCGCAAGTTATAGAATTTCCTTCTTCTAAATATCCAGAAACGGGCGCTCATATTAAAGCAGCGATTGAAAAAGGGAAAACTGATATTTGTACTATAGACCGAAAAGGGGCCGCGGATAGAAGGAAACAATCTCTAGCGGGCATACCAACAAAAAAGGGATATGATCGTGATGAATATCCAATGGCTATGTGCAAAGAAGGCGGAACGGGTGCGGATATTAAGTATATTAAACCCGCTGATAATAGAGGTGCTGGATCATTTATAGGTAATAAGGTAGATAAATTGCCAGATGGAACACAAGTTAAAATTGTAGTTAAATAAAAAGTCAAAAAATTTCAAAAAACATCTTGATTAAAGTAACTTAATTCATTATAATAAAAGTAACCTAAATCAAAACATACAACCAGGAAGGGGAACAAATGAAAAAGCATGGAGGGAAAAGGGAGGGTGCTGGTCGTCCTACACTCGGTATAACGAGAAAGGTTTCAGTTACACTTTCCGAAGAACATTGGCAACGCATAAAAGATAGTGAAAAGACATATTCAGAATTCTTTAGAAAACTAACCCTAGAGAAATTTGAAAAGTAAAATTGCAAAAGAAAAAGCCCTGTCAATGTCGGTAAACGTGGTCAGGACTCTTTCTATAACTTGTGATAATTTAGAAAGGATGGTTTGTGGTGTCAAACAATCTTTTAAAAATTACCAACGATGAGTCTATTTTAACATATCCTCATCGTGAATCGAGATCCCTCAAAAAATTTTACTCTCTCATTTCAGAAAATTGCAAAAATATAAACAAATGGTTTGGTATTGAAGAAAGTATTTCTGATCAAATATGGTTTTATGGAACTATTTTTATAGCTATTTCGATAATGATTTTCATGTACATCTTTTCTGTTGATATTCTTTAAACCTACAACGAGAGGAAGAATGTAAATGGAAGATTATATTTGTGTAGCTTGTGGAAAAGAAGCGGAAGAAGGCTTTTGTTTAGGAAGATTATGCTATCACTGTATAGAGGAAGTTGTGATTTATACGAAAAAACAAATTGATGAAGAAAAAGGGAAGCATAAAATTTTAAATCATAAAAGAAAGGGTGTAAAGAAGTGACTGTAAGAATTAAAAACACATTAAATTTTGTTGGATTAGTTTTATTAAGTGCTTTGATTTCGGTAAGTTTAGTGAATTAATTGAAGGGGGCATTTAATAATGAGCTATATCGAAATGTTAAAACAGGGAGAAATTGAAATTGGAGCAACTGATAAAAACGGGAATGCATTAAAGCAGTTCGATTTCGTTGTTAAACAAGACGATAAGGAAGGGATCAGCATTTGTTGTATTCTTTATCACGGTGTAACAAAGGAATTTGTTGCAATGAGCACTTCTGATTGGTGGGTTCCTTTTCAAGATTTGCATGTAATTGAAAAGCTTGATCATGTCATAGCAATAGAATTTTTTGGATTGGAAAGAGTGGGCCAATACTGGGGGGTGAAAAATCAACCGTTTGAAAATATGCCAGTGGACCAGTTTGGCGCTCTTAATGAGTCTACAAATATTCTAGAAAAATTAGGTGAGGAACATAATGCAATGATCAATAAGGTGGATGGTCATTGGCATATAAAAATTGGTGATAAAGATTATAGTGACGAACGTCTAGGCGTTGCGGCTTGCTTAGCGGCTGTAAGTACGGTGAGAATATCAGCTTAATAACTTCATAAAAATGGGGTGAACAGGTTGTACGTTTTCGATGTGCGGTATGTATTGGGTGGAGAAGAATATAAAAAGTCATGGCTCCTGGCTTGGCCAGAAGAAGGGTTTCAGTTAAGGAAAGAAAATAATTCGGAGATAAAACAAATTTTAAGTGAAGAACACGGAAAAGAAGTGAAAGTTATAGAAACGGATTTAGAGGAATTTTAACCAAAAAAATTGTTAAAAACGAAAGGGGTAATTAAAATGTTAAATGTTATGTTGGATGAAACGGTTAAGGTAAAATCTTTAGGGGCTAAATCTCGTAAGAATAAAGGTACAAAATTCATGATACCTTTGAGTGAAGCACAGTATGACCAATTGGAAGAATTGAATTTATATGAAGAAGAGATAAATATCATTGCTGCAGAATTGATTCGTGAAGGTTTAGATTATGCTTATATGGATGATATTCCAGTACACGAATATGATCAAAGTGTATATGAAATTGTAAGTATTGAAATACCAGCTGGAGAGCGCCGCACATTAGAAATTTTGGCTAAAAAACACGGTTGCACTATGAGAAAAATGGGGTATACAATCTTAAATTTTATGTTAAAAGCACAGTAAAAACACCCTATACAAAGGCATAGAGTGAATTTACAATAGGTATTCTGTTGGCAAATGATTTTTAACTACAGGAATTTAGTCTGGTACACTAAATTCCTTCTTTAATGTTATAACAAATAAAGAATATAATTCAATAAATTTCATGCTTTCTTTCAAAAAAAGGAGAGTGCATCATGAAAAACATCTTGGTTTGTTATGATTCGCAAACAGGAAATGTAGAACGTTTTATTTCTAAATTAGGAATGAAAGCAATCAAAATAAAGGAAAATATGAAAATAGAAGATGATTTTATTTTCGTTACGTATACAACGGGATTTGGGCAAGTTCCAGAGAGAACATTGGGTTTCTTAAAAAGGAATCATAATAGGCTATTGGCCGTGGCTGCAAGTGGGAACCGTAATTGGGGCCAGAGCTTTGCGAAGAGTGCGGATATAATTGCAAACATGTACAAAGTACCTATAATTCATAAATTTGAGCTATCGGGTATGGAGCAAGATGTAAAAAGCTTCATAAGAAGTATAGATTTGTTGTTATGTTATCCTTAGAGGTATACTTCTAACTAGGAAGGATGGGATCAGAGTGTCTACAGAACAAAAGGTAATACAAGATTCATTGAAAAAACAATACAGTGAAGAATATAAGACGCTACAAAGAACGTGGCATGGCATAGATCAAGAATTATTTTATACTTGTCGTTTAGCATATTGGACACAATGGGTATCATTCCACATTGAGCATTGCACATGGCTTTTAAAAGGAAAAATGAAACAACCAAAGCGACAAGAGTGTATAAAACAACGTCAATATTTATATGATTTGAAACATAAAGCTTTTAATTTGTTGGCCCAAAGTAAATATGCGCAATTAAAAGCATTTATACCGCCTTTTCACCGCGAATTATGTGATGAGCATAAAATGAAAATTGGGAAGCAACCAGTGCATTACATGCTAGAAAAAATGAACAAAGAGGTAAAAGAATGCCCTAAGTGTTGTGAGGGAAAAGAACATTATTACTCTTTATATGCTGTTGAGGTTAAGCATGAGGAAACAAATACTTTCTTTTTATTTCACGTACCGTACTTTAAAATCAAAGATATGGTCAAAAAAGATATTAGTACACTTCCAAAGCTTAAACGTTATTCGCTAGATATTGGCGTTACAGAAATTTCAAATGTAAAAAGAGTTCCCGATGCATTTAGTTATAAGTTGACAGTCAAAAAATTCAAAGAAAATTTGGATGCTCTTTCAGAGCTTATTAATAAAGATAAAAAACCAATTACGTTAAATAAACCAAAAGTATTAGGGAATACGAGATACAAAGAGAAAAAGAAATAAGCACCTATATAGGTGCTCTTTTTTTTTGATATTTTTTCGAATATTCATAGCAATGGTTTGCTAATAGGCTGATTTATAATGGCAAACTATTACTATTGTTATGTATGATACATTCCACAAAAAAATTACAAAAAGGTTGCAAATCTTATGGTCATATTAATACATATGCACAAACTTTATGACACATGCACAAATTATTGTGATTACGTATATCATTTTTTCATTTTGTCCATAATTACGAGTAAAGGCGTAGTGAAAGGGATGTACATAAACAATGTGGGGAAAACCAAAGAAAAAAACAAAGTTAGCAAAATGGTTGTTTGAACGCGGTCTGGAGCAAAAAGATCTGATAGGTGCTAGTGGAGTAAGTCGCAATACAGTTTCTAAGGCTTGTAATGAAAAAGACTATATTCCTAGTCCACAAGTGATGAGGAAATTAATTAAGGCTATTAGAAAGCATGATTCAAAGGTTGATATTAATGATTTTTGGAGTATGTAAGTGCCATAGAAAAAAGAGCTAGAATTTTACTAGCTCTTTTATTATTTTAGTTGATTTTAATCTTAATGCCATTTTTGGGTGATTGTGAAGATACAGAAGCTTTTTTAATAGGAGAGAACATGTTTATTAAACTATGGATATTCGGCACTTGAACTACTTTTATATAGTCGCTCGTGATTTGATAATGTGTATCAGTAATCATAAGAACGATAGGGAATACTTTTTTATTTGGTCGTTGCCAGTGAAATTGTTGCCAAAGGTTTGATAAATAAAACTGTTCATATCGATCTATTTTGGATTGCATAACTTTTTCACTGTATTGAGTACGTTGAATTTCAATCATAAATGGAGTGTTTCGGAATAAACAAAACATATCGCATTCAATTGTTCCTTTTTGGCCGAATTTTGGTTCAATCAGTACATGAGAAGGTGTATCGTATTTTGTTAATTCTATATAAGCATCAACGATGGATAGAAAATGAAAAACCTTTTGACTATTGTCTTTTATTTTGGAATCATATGGCGCGTAGACATAAGGCTGAAAAGACTTATAGGCACGGATATAATTTCGATCTTGGAGGCGTTTTAAAACCAGGTTGCAGTTAGAAACGGGATTTTTCAAGTGTGGAAAATGTAATGTAATAATTTGATCTCGACTTAAAACACGGAAACGGATTAGATCGTCTAAAATAGCTTTGTCACGTTTATTCATGGGATTAATCCTCCATTAATCCAAAGATAGTATTGGAATCTTTTTCGTTGCTTATATGAGAATGTTCTGGGCCTTTTGGGTCGTCTTTTCGTTTAAAGGGGGATAGTAGTTTTTTTGCTTCTTCTACAGACAAAAAAGGCGCTTGAACTTCTTGGAGACTATCAGCATCTATTTTAAATATCATTCGTCCAGGCTCGTCAGAGGGAATGTTTTCAGCGCCAGGAGTACCGCTTATATCGCTGTTTGTTTTATCCTCTGAACGAAAGCCCAACCTAGCGTTTAAAATTGCGCGTATGGCCGTATCCAAGCTTTTATTACAAGGTCTTTGCATAGACAAAATGAGAAACATCCCGTAGGCCCTTCCCAAACAAGCATATTGTAGCAAATCCTCTGTAATTTCTTTTTCTTTTTTCAATACAATTACCTCATCAATCACAAGTACAATGAATCCTGGTCTTTCAGATGCAGGAACGTCATTGATGTGACTTACACCGTACTTTTTTAATAAATTTCCTCGTTTATCAAGTTCGTTCTTTAGTTTTTTCATAATAGGTTTAAATTGTCCAGGAGTATCGCAAACAGCTTTTACATGCTCAATGTTTTCGAAGATGTGAAATTCACTTTTCTTTAGATCGACCAGGTACATTTCGAGTTCATGAGGTTTTTTTATTAAAATCCACGTTGTTAAAATAGTACGAAGCATAGAGCTTTTTCCGCTTCCTGGTACACCACTGATTAATGTGTTAGGGGATGTAATTAAGGAGTACTTGATCCATTGGTTGTATTTGTTTTGACCAACAACGATTGGTAACGGTTCATTCTTCAATAGAAGCTCGTTAAAGCTGTAATGTAAGCTTTTCATACGTTTAGGAAATATACGTATAACACAAGTTATAAATCCTATTTCTAGCTCGATACTGTCGCCTAAATATTGTTTGAAGACATACTCCTTTTCGGTTAAATTCTTTGGGTTCATACCTTTTGGTATGGTGAAAATAATTTCCTTGTGAGTCTCTAAAATAAGTATTTTTTGGATAGTAGGGTAAATGTAGGTTTTAATATTTCCATACGTGATGTGAGTCAAAAACAAGCTTGCTGAATGAAATGATTTTTTAGTTTGTTCCTCTAAATCGTTAATTTGATTTTTTCTTTTTATATAACTTTGGTAATTTTGTAGGGCCTTCTCTAATTTTGCTAACAATGAAATCCATCCTTTCTGGTCCATTGCAATATTTACCAGGACAAATTAACCCTATTGGTAAATATTACTTGGTATAAATTTTTGGTTAAGGGGCACTATGACTTCCCTCGGCCTTCCGCCCTCGTCGTCATAAACACATCCTTTATTTCCTGTTATTGCTACTCGTAACACGTTAATACATAGGTAACATTAAGTAGGTAGTGATTTAAGTTACTGATAAAGTAAATTAAAAGCTCTTGCTTAGTCATTAGCCTATGCAGCGATTGAGTAGGAGGTAATTTGTCCGTGATAAAAAATGAAGAGGTGAAGGAATATGATGGGGTTGTTCGTAGTTCTTGGATGCACTTTGTTATTTTTCTTTTTAGCTCAAATTACAACTTCCTCTGGTAGTTATAGCCCCGATAGCGACACACAACGTCAAAAATGTCAAAGTAAGTTAGAGAAACAGGTTTATGATGCGCTTCGTTATAAAGGATATCAACCTACTGTGCAACAGAAAGTACCTGGTACACGTTATAAGCTAGACTTTGCATTCTATTCACCTAATGGAAGGAAATTGGATCTTGAAGTTGATGGGCCATTCCATCGAGTGCCAGAAAACAAACGAAAAGACAAAAGACGTGATGTTCATATGAAAGAAAATGGATGGAGTATTATAAGAATATCGGATATTGCTTTAAAAGAAGGGTTTGAAAAAGAAATGCTTTTATTAGAAGCAAAGTTAAATGCTATGGGCATACAATCGAATATGAAAACGGATATGATCTTATCTGAACAAAAATAAGGACGTATGATGTAATTATTCATCATACGTCCTTATTTTTTGCAAAAAGCTTCGCCCAAAACCCTGGTTTTTTGTCTTGACTAGATGCTATCAATTTTTGCTTTTCATTAAGGGCCTGGATCTCTTGTTTTAGTTGTTCGTATTGTGAAGAAATGGTTTTATTCAATTCGTTAGCTGTTTTTAATTCTTGGAGAATCTGAAGATTCATTTCTTCTTGCTCCTGGAACCTTTGCATAAGCGCTTGAAGTGTTTGGGCGGCCTGTGGGCTACTCGAAAAATGATCATTTTCTTTATGGGCGGGGGTCGCCCAATCGCTCGGATCTTTAGAAAATTCCTCTGTAACAGTAGTTGCAGCCTTATCCTTTGGAACCTTTTGTGTTTTTGTTAGATGTTTGTATTTCTCTAATGCTGATAAATCATGAGCGGTAAATGCGCGGCTATCATTTGTGCCTTTGGTAAACTTATACCCGCTCACTTCTAGCTCACCACACCACCTTTTTAATGTACTGTGTGATATTTGGAGTTTGTCGGCAGCCTCGTGGGTCCAATAGGCTCGTTCTTGTTCGGACTCGCTCATTGTTTCATTCCTCCCGTCCAAAGTCGCTCATTTATAAATTAAACAAAAAGGATCTCACTTCCTTTAAATAAGGAGTGAGATCCTTTTTTTCTAAAAATCGGGGTCTTCTAAATCCTCATCGTCAAGAGATCCAGTAACCACCTTACTTGTAATTAATTGTCCCGATTTACCAACATCTTTTAATAAATCATTGTCTAAGGATGTATTGTTATTTTCTTGATTTGACATAACAACAGATGGAGCTGGAGCTACTTGGATAGTCGATATTTTTCTTGTTAGATGTTCAATGGCCTTCATCATATAATCTTGATTTTTTGAAACCTCAATGAGTTCTTCTTTTGCATCGAATGGCTCCTGGCCTTTTAAGTCCTGTTCAACCAACTTTATAAGATATGAAGCTAATTGTTTTGAGCGGGCTTTTTTATCTAAGTGACTGTATACTTTTTCACTCATATTATCAGTTCGAAGGCCGAACACTTTTTGTTTTTCTTCCTTGCTAGTACGTCCCATGTGCTCCCTCCTTTCTTCTGGTGATATGCCTATTTAGGTGATTTTTGTAACATTTCACCACGACTTTTAACTTCTAGACCATATAGGTTTAATTTACGGGAATCTGGCAAGAAAATATGATTAGCTTGTGCAATTTCAGCGCCGTACATTTCTTCAATAACCTCGCGGATGCTATCCTCTAGAATTGGAGCAACACCGCCAAAATAGATGTATTTGTATACTTTATCAGCTGGCGCGGGCATAACATCTTGAATTTTTAAAATTAAGATGTTAGCAAATTCTTTTAAAGAAGACTTAATTTTATCAGTTAAATCAGTGCGTTTTCCGCTGTTTCCGTCAACTAATTCCATTTTAGGTTTTTGGTAGTTCTGTACTATGAATATCTCGAAAGATCGTAGATCATCGAAAAATTCTATAAATTTTTCTTTTCTTAGTTTTTCGATATGTGATAAATAAGCAAGCTTATCTATTGATTGCATAGAATCACGGTTTTTTGGTGCTTTTAAACCAGCTGGTGATAAAACAAGATCAATAGTACCGCCGCCAATATCGACTAATACCGTATCGTTATTATCAAACTGCTTTGCTTCCTCACGATCTTCTAACTCGAAATTTTTCTTGATACCTAAACGGGCAATTTCTCCTTCAATGCGGCAAGAAGCTTTTTTAACATCAATATTTAAAGTGCGTTCTAAACCAGGAGTGTGAATAGATACGATGTGTTCTCCTGTAAAACGTTCTGACATTGCTGTTTGTGCTTCACTAAATTTAGCTGTACGTTTTAGTAACCAGATAGGTAACATTGTTTGGAAGTATTCAATTTCAATGGTGTTATCATCAGTTTCTCTTTCTTCGTTGATAGCGTGGTAATAAGCAACAGCAGCTAAAAACATTACATAAGGGATATGACTAGTAATTTTATCGTGTAGTTTATTAACATGGTTATTTGCTAGTGCGTGTTTTGCAGCTTCTTCGCCTACTAAAAAATATCTTTCTTTCTCTTCGCCCGGAATTGTTGTAGAGATTAATAAGCGAGAATCTAGATCTTTAGGGTTTCCAATGGCAGCAACAAAATGAGAATCAGCTTCATTTTTGCTGATTTCCACAACATTTGTAGGGATCTCAACATAAAAACCATCAATCAAATTCATATCAAGTGAGTTCCCGGAATCCTTATTCATCATAGAAATTTTCATTTTTTTCTCCACTCCTTTTTTATCTTTGTTAACAATATACCATAACTAAACTGTAGATGGAAGTATTTTCTTATCAAAGTTAACAAAAATATTTTCCGTTTAAATGCTTGTTTTATAAGGTTTTTTGGTGCTTTTATTATTTTAATTTCATATAATGTTAACAATAATAAAAAGTTAACAATCTGAAAAATATAAATAAAGACAAAGGGTTGCGGCCTGGAAAGAAAAGGAGTATATTTGTATTAGAACAGAAAATTATTCGCACAATTTAGAAAAATAGAGACTTATTTACATAAATTACATAAATAAACAAATGAAAATATAAATCTTACTAATGTCTAGCAGAAACAAAAAAGAATAAAAAAAAGCAATCTTGCTGTAAACAAGATTGCTTCGGGAACAAGCTACCTTAACCATAGCTTGAACCAATTCCAGTTTAGTTCGAACAAACTGGATGTATATTATTATTTTACTTAATGTCTGGGTCTATTGTACCATGAAATTTGTTGTCTATGCAATAAATTCATAGTCAATTTGAGACACCTTGTGACATGAGAAAATTAATATACAGGTTCGAATATGAAGACAGATAGCTTGTGCTATCTGTCTTTTTTGTTTCTCTGAGAGAGGAGGAACGCAAGTGAAGATGTATCGACAAATATTTCAAAATCAGTTTACAGAAGTAGCGAAACGTCAAGGAGATAAGCAAGTAAATGGCTATGATAATGATCACGGTTTTACTTTTTTAAGTAATAATTGTGAGGATTTTAAAGCGGTTCGTACATATAAAACTTTGTTTGCAATGACTCAAGATACTACATATTACACACCTAACACATTTTATCGTAATGACAAGCGCAATAAGGCATCTTTACGCTGGTTAAACGCAATGGTCATTGATATAGACGCAAAAGGCGGCAATGAAGAAAATAAAGGTTTGACGGTTCCAGATGTATTAGACCGCGTTGAGTGCGCAGGGCTTCCAGAGCCTTCTTTAATTGTTAAAACGCCGTCTGGTGGGTTCCACGTCTACTTTTATTTTGCTGTACCTAAAAGAGCCTATACAAAGACTATAGAGTTTTACGAGCGTATTCAGCGTGAAATTATCGCAAGTATCGGCGGTGATCCTGTTGCTGTTGGTGCAGAGCGTTATTTCCGTGTGGTTACAGATCAAAATACAGTTTATGAGTCTAATAATCGTATAGACTTCCAGGGGCTTATAGACTGGATGATCATACAGCAAGAAGACCGTTCTTTCTTTAAAAAGGTAACAGTAGGGCAATGTGATTTATTGTCTCATCCAGCTATTTTGAAGCTTCTACAAGGTGTAGAAGAAGGGAAGAGAGATAACACTTGTTATACGTTAGCTTTAACATTTAAAGCTTCTGGATACGCAAAGGAAGAAGCTGAAAATAAGCTTCGTGAATGGAATGCAAAGCTAGAAAAGCCTTTAACGGTATTAAAGGTAAAACAAAAGGTTCGTAGTGCGTTCCAGGGAACGAAAAAAGGGCCAGCGGCTTGCTATATACGTGAATTATCGGGAATGCCTTTTTCATATCGCCCGTTTGAAGGGAAAAAAGAGCGTGAAGATCGTCAATATAGCCATATGCAAGAATGGGAATCTGATATTTTAGCATACTTAGAGCAACAAAAAGGGGAAGTATCGGGATCACAACGCAAATTAGCAAAGGATATGGGAATACCTTTTTCATCTTTTAAGATCGTTATAGGCCGTTTACAAGCTTCTGACCGTATTAACCTAACGGTTACAGGAAAAGGGCGTGGGGCGAAGACAACACTTGAATTAGTGGCCCAAGAGCAAGCTATGGAACAAATTGAAGTTGAGCAAGAAAGAAACATAGATTCAGAGCCAATAGTGATGAGTGCGCCTGTTTTATCCCTTAAAAAAAATGAGCCAAATCCGTATACACTTAAAGATACGGTGGTGGGTGGGAGCTCTTTAATGTCTGGTATTTCGATCTCCCGGACCACTTATACTACTACTCTTGTAGGCACTCTTTCGGCTTCTCAACTGTCCTTTGTTCAACGAGTTTCTACAGTTACGTGTTTTCCTCTGGATCTCGTAGCGTATATCTATTCCTTTACTTTTACAGAGTTTCCAGAGCTCTCACACTCGTTCTTGTTTGAATTACTGACTACAGGTAGTTTATATCTTTATACACGTATTGAGGATCTTCTAATGTACTTGTTTTATGAGATACAAAATTACTATGAAGAAGTAGGATAACATGCTATTTTTTAGTGCTGGGGGACGTAGTCCGAAGGTAAGGAAATGAGCTTGCGAATGACGAGCCGAGGATTATATTTCTTTATGTTTTCCACTATTTATAGTTCTAATGTTCGTACTTATTTATAGTTATAACCTTCTGGTAATTGAAATTATAACCTCTAGAACAATTGAAATAATATAATGAATAATCTAATGAAAAACTTGTGGAATAATCCTCCAAATACTTGCGTAATAATTACTAAAGGTGCTTAAAAGTGATTATGCAGATTATTGTGTAAATTATTTTAAACAAGATGATTGAAATATAAGGGATTTTATGGTATAATATGGTTATCCAGAATACGAAGCTTTCCCTGGGGGATAGACTCATTCGTATGAATAGTCATCACACAGGCGAAAATTTTCTTTTAAACTACGTGCGGGCGGCGGCGGTTCATTTCCGAGTCTCGTCTCGTATCACATGCCAGCAAGCTGTCTTTATTCGGCTTTTACTGGTTGTACTGTTTTTCTCTGTCAGACGAGATTCTGACTTGTTACGCTGTTTCTCGCTCCAAATATGTTCGGAGGTGGGACGTTGTCACGCAGCAAACTAGACAGAGAAATTGACGATTTCGTCACTAAAAATTGGCCGATGCTTCTTATCTTGGGAGCTGGAGCCGCCGTATGGTTTTCACGAGATAAAATACTATCTGAAATTTCTCGGTGGATGCCAGTTGTAGTTCAAGTAGTACAATTATTGATCTTGGGGCTACTCGCAGTAGTAGTGTTGCAGATCATACGCCGTATTCTGTTGTATCAAATTGAAAGAAGACGTTACCGGTATGTTATGATCATTCCTCATGTAGATGATGAAATAACCGTAGACACTGTGGGCCGTATGATCCGTCAAGTTCATGGAGCGGGTCGCCGTCCGTTAGAGCGGTTATTTAAAGGTCGTGATTGGTATCGTTTGCTCGCGTATCGTCCAGAAGGAAAAGAAGAAAGATTGCGTTTTTATCTTGCAGGGCCAAATGATGGGATTAATCGTGTCGTCCAGGCATTTCGAAGCCTATATATTCATGCAGAAGTGTATGAACAGAAAATGGATGAAGTACCTTTCCCAACTTGGAGAGCTGTTGGCGGGCGTATGGTTTTGAAGCGTAGACATCTTGAAGCAACTTTATCATTAGCAAGATACACAAAAGATGTATTGCCGACTCTACTTAATGCAACGGAAGAAAAAACGTGGATTGATATTTCTTTTTCTCCAGATAACGGCCATCGTTTGATAAAGGGCATACGGAAAGCAGAAAAAGCAATTAAGAAAAGAAAGAAGCATAGTTCTGGTTTTGGCCTAGATGCTTTTGAGAAAGAAGAGTATAGAGATTTGAACAGACGTTTCGCAGGAAATGAAATGGCCTTTCAAGTCGCTGTATCATTCGCAAGTGAATATTATCCTGGTGTCCCTGTTCTCAAAAATTTGGGGAATATGGTTGCAAGTATTATGGCTGATGTAAATGAGCTTCGCTATCGAAGGTTAAAGCATTCAGTCTTAAAGGTTCCGTGTCCGAGTTATGGAAAAATGACCTGGACGGGGTCAGAACTTGCAAATTTACTTCACCTTCCAAAGATTAAGGGAGATAAAAAGGATAAAGTAGAAAAGAAAATTTTGTATCTCGATAAGGGAGAAGAAATGTTGCCCAAAGATTTGCTTAGTGATGGAATTGGTGTAGGTTATGCCAGACATCCAATGAAAAAAGACCGCCTGGTCAGAATAGCAAAAGAGCAAATGAAAAAAATGGGTGCAATAACCGGTAAAACTGGATCGGGTAAAAGTACAGTCGCAATGGCAATTATGGAAAGTGTCATGGATGAGTGGCTGAATGATCCAGAAAATGCAAGCGGTTTTTCTCTTTTTGATCCTACTCCAGACCTCGCAATTATCGCGCTAAACCGCATGTTGAAAGCGGAACTAGATGGAAAGCAAGTTGATTGGAATAAAGTGCATTTCATTCGCTTCCGGCATTCACAACATCCTCCAGCACTGAACTTACTTCATAGATTTCCTAATGAAGACACTCAAACAGTTATTAACTCAATTTTAAGCGTTATTAAATCAATCATCCCAGGTCAAGCACCTCAAACAGAACGTATTTTAAAAGCTACAATTGGAACTTTGCTAATTGATGGAAAACAAACACACAATACACTTAGTATTCCAATGTTTTTAACAAATGAGATATTCCGTGCACGAGTCTTATCGAATTTAGAGGGGCCAGAAGCAAAATATTATTCTCATTATTGGAAACATGATGTTGGAGAAGCTTTGGATGCTAGTATTCAGCCGATATTGAACAGATTAGACCTATTTAGAAGTACAACATATTTGAAAAGAATGTATGGTCAATCTGGTTTTTCATTAGAAATTAGGAAGTGGATGGATGAAGGTCATATTGTTTTTTATGACTTATCTGATATGGAATCAGACGATATTCAATTAACAATCGGATATATTATGAATCAATATCACCGTATTGTTCAACAACGCCCAATTGGATCTAAACTACATCTAGCTTTTATTGACGAAGCCCACAAAGTACAAGTACCAATCCTTCCAAAAATCGTAGCAGAAGACAGAAAATACGGTTTGGGCCTATGGCCAATTACACAACAAATCACAGGACAATTAGACAAAGCTTTGGCGGATGCATTAAAAGAAATTGGTGGTAATTTCTTTGTTTGTCGTCAAGGGCCAGACTCGGCTAAAGTGTTAGAAGACATTATGCAAAAGCGCTTTAGAGCACAGTATTTACAAGGTTTACCCGATCTGGTTGTAGCTGTTCAAACACAAGATAAAATTGATGGTAAAGCGCAGGATGTATGGTGCACGATAGAAGTTCCGCCATTAGATCGCTATTTACCAGATGGAAAAGTTGCTATTTATGGTAATGAAGCAATGACAAAAGCATCGAATGCGTGGACATACGCGAAAATTAAAGAGTTAGAGCAAACAGGAAAATCCATTGAAGAAATAGATAAAGAAATAGATCAGTTTCTTTACGGTAAAAGTGGATCTAAGAGGGAAAAAGTACCACTAGAGAAATCGGAATATTCAAAAGATTCAATTTTCAACGCTCTTGAAAAAGAAAAAGTTACTGAATCAGTGCAAAGTAACGAGATGAACACACCACTTTTAATAAAAAAACAGCCAGAAACATCAAATATAAGCATTAAAGAAGAACAACAAGCACAGATTATCCCATTGTTTCAAAAGAAACAGACAAAAGTTGTTCAAGAAACAGTAAAAGAAGAAAAGCCAAAAATAGAAAAAGTGGTTGAAGAAAGCCGACAACCAGAGGAACCAAAAGAGCAGACAGAAATAAAGAAATCTAAGAAGAAGGAAGATGGGAATAAAAGCATTTTTGACATGCTAGAGAGGGAGAAAACATGATGGCCCACCTAATGTTATCAGAAGAAGACCAAAAACTATTAATTGATTTGCATACTCATGTGTACTTAGACCTGGAATATATCGAATCGAAATGTTATCCAGGGCATCGGAAAAACTCCGTATATTATCGCCTTCGCAGGCTAGAAGAGGGGGAATACATCAAACATGAACATTTACCCATTCCTTCTATAAGAAATCAAGTGAGGAAGTCGGGAAGACCTCAAAACGTTTACACACTTACAAAGTATGGTGTGGAAATGGTTAGGGAGTTGAGAGGGGAAGTACATTGGAACCCTAGATGGTCAGAACGTGTTGCGACATTCGTTTATCACAGTCTTATGTTAGCCCATCTAGAGTGTTCCATGACACTTCAATCAGAAAAAGAGGAAGTATTAGAACTGAAAGAGTGGATAAATGAGCCTAGAGCAACATTTAGATATACAAAAAGTTCAGTTGATGTTATTCGGCCAGATGGAATTGCAGTAATTGGCGTTAAAGATAAGATTGATGCAAATGTAGGATTGTTTTTAGAAATGGAAAGGACATTTGGTACAAAAGATGTTCTTTTAAAGAAGATTAGACGGTACAACGATTTTTTACAACGTGAAGAAAAGATTGAAGAATATGACCAAAATGTAGGTTTTTCTTATCCAATTAGAGCGTGGAGATTGGTGTTTGTGGCTAGGGATGCAGCTAGAGAAAAAGAATTACTTAGACACTTAAAAGGGGTGGAGAGTCCAGAATTACCTGTTTATGTGGCTACTTTTGAGGAATATATAAAAGATCCATTTGGCCCTATTTATCGCGATTTAGAAAATCCAAAAGAAAAAGTAAGGATTTAATGAACATTGATAATTGAATAGGGGGGAATATATTGAATTGGAAAGAGTTACTGAAGAAGTTGAAGCCTAGCGGCAGCAGGCAGCAATTCAGAGCGCCAAAAAATCGAGGGCGAAAAATAGGCGCAATCATTTTTTGGGTGGCGTTTCTTTGGATATTTGCCGTTTCGGTTACTACCGTGATTAAGGGTAACAGTACAAAAGCGGTTAATGCTAGTTCTCAAAACGAAGAATTAAAGCAAAATACAGAGAATCAAGCAGTTAGACCAGAAGCGATTGAATTTACAAAGTCATTTGCTAAAGAATATTACACCTGGCAACGAACTGACGAGGGCAAACAAAAGCGTGAAGATCATTTGAAATCTTATCTTATGGAAAGCCTGGATAAACAGGGGGGATTCGATGTAAAAAGCGCTCAATGGGATTCAAATTACATTCAATCTGTAGTTAGTATGGTAAAAGAAACTGGTAAAGATCAAGCAAATATTGTTCTAAAAGTAAATTACAAATTGAATCGACCAAATGAAGAAAAAAATGCAACTCAATTTCTTTCTATTCCAATCACAGCAAATAAAAACGCATTTGTTATTTCTGGACTTCCCAAAGTAGTAAATATCAATGAAAAAGCCGAAATCAAAGAAAAAGAAGAAAAACGAGAAGAAATTAACAACTTTGATGTTAAACAGGATATAAAAGAGTTTTTACCAACGTTTTTTAAATCGTATACAACAGCCACACCAGCCGAATTGCGTTATGTATTAGAAGATAAAGACGTTAAGGGGCTTGAAGGTAGAATGAAGCTTGATAAGGTTGTTGATGCGAAGGTATATCCGGTAAAAAATCAAAAAGAAAAATACGAAGTGGATGTAAATGTCATTCTTGTTAATTCTGATTCAGAAGCGAAAATGACAATGCATTATAAGTTAGTTGTAAAGAAACAAAAAGGTCAGTTTGTAGTAACACAAATCCAGAATATTTAAGGGGAGGAATTTGGATATGTTTTTTACAGGACTATTGAAAAGTTTGTATTTAGGGATTGGCTTAGATGGGCTATTACAAGAGGTTAAAAGTCAAGGGACTATGGCCCTGTACGTGGTGTTTATCGTAGCTGGAATTTTCTTATTTGTGAAACGCGCATGGGGGCTTTTAGTAACTTTAATTTTTGGTGGCGGATTATTAATCTTCTTCGTACAAAAGCCAGATGTATTAAAAAATGTTGGTACATGGATTTCTGGACTTTTAGGGCTGTAAGAGAATGCGAGATAGGGATAGAAAAAGCAGACCAATTAAAGTCTACAGTTTCGGGAGCTTTATGAAATATGAAAGAAGACAATATGAAATATTAGGTTATCAACTTCCACGGCCCGTATCGTGGAAGTTGATGGGCTATTTTATATTAATTGTTGCGCTGTTTGTTTTATTAAGATGGTTTCCGTTAACAGGTTGGATCGTGGGGCCACTAGCTGATGACTATTACTTTCTTTATTATGTTGTACTCCCTATTTTGCTTGTATGGGGCCTAGATCGTTATAAGACAGATGGAAAATCATTTTTTGCCTTTTTTCGCTCGTGGATCACATTTAAAATGCGAACACATCAAATGAATAGATCAATGCGTTTAAGAAAACCAGAGATCTATGTTTTTAATAGTCCAATTTTTATCCAATATTCAAAAGAAGAAGTAATAAAACTTTCTTCTTCGCAATCTAAACAAACAGAAGATATTGCGGCGTTTGAACTTACATTTATTAATGAGGAAGAGGGAGAGGAAGCGATATATGCTGAAAACTTTAACGAGGTTCCCAACTAAACATGTTGAAGAAAATCTTTGCTTTAGTGTTGATGGAAGGGTTTGGTTAGGTTACGAGGTTGAAGGATTTGAGTATGATTTTCATGATGAAAGTACAAAAAAAGGTTATTTTTTAAATCAAACAACATTATTTACTCATTTAGAGTGTGACTTACACTTATTAGTTATCCCGCGCACAACAAACTCCGATGAAATTTTAGATGAACATATTAAAAGTATAAGCGGCCCAATGGCTCCAACGGGTCGCTGGCTTTTCGGGAAAATGAAGCAATATCTGAAACGTTCGGCAATGTCAACCGAAAATACAGAATATCACTTTTATATACTCGTTCAAGTCAATGAAGAAAAGAAGCAAAAACAGGCCCGAAATCCTATTGTTGAAACAGCCAAATTTGCTAAACGTATGAGACAAGGATTTACAAATGCAGCACATGAAGCAATAGGTTTACATGAATCAGATATTTTGGAAGATGAGATTGAAGAATATAAAGATATGGATGAAGTCATTCATGGTCAGTTGATTAATACGTTTAAATTTGTGAATCGTCTTACAGCGCCAACGCTTAAATTTTTAATTGAACAAAACTTTACACGCGGAATGACTGAACCAGAGAGAGTAAAAGAATGGAATATAGGGGAAACAATTGAACTGTTCGACAGCAACGGAAAACCTAAAAAAGTACGCCGTACCCGTATGCAGGAGATTGTAAAGCTTACAGATTGTTTAATTGATGAGTCACCAGGAAGATCCTTGATTTTAGAAAGACAAAATGAGGATGGTGATTTGGAGAAAATGCACGTTGCTTTCTTGGCTGTAAAGTCTATGCCAGAAGAATCCATTTTTCCAGGGTTAGAGTGGATATATCGGATTCAATCTCATTCTTTGAAATTTCCAGTTGAAATTAGTATCCGGGCACACCATATGGATAATGAAATAGTAACAAAGCAATTAACGAATAGTGAGCTGGAATTAAACGATCAGCGCCGTCAAGCAATGGTTGGAGGGAAAACAACAGATTTGACCATAGATCGAAAAGTAAGAGGGGTTAAACATGTTCAAGATAGATTTCAAACTACTGGAATGCCAGGGTATGAAATGAGTGTACTCTTTTGTGTATACGCTGAAAATAAGAAAACCCTTCAAACTAGAATTAATGCATTAATATCAGAATACAAGAAAATGCGAATTGAATTAGTAAATCCATTCGGTGACCAGCTTGCGTACTTTTATGAATTTTTACCTGGTTCACATCGTTATAATACTGACTTTAAATTATACGTGGAGCCTGGGGTGCTGGCACAGGGAATGTTTGGTGCAACAACTCAAATTGGTGATAACAAAGGGTTTTATTTCGGAAGAACAGCTAAATTAAACCGTCCGGTTTTCATCAAACCAGATTTAGCAGCTAAAGCTTTAGAAAATATAGCGAATGAATTCGATAGTTTGTCAGTTATGATTGCGGGCCAAACAGGAAAAGGGAAATCATTTTTATTAAATTTATTAGTTTACTGGATTGTAATGAGTGGCGGCCGTGCCTTTGTTGGAGATCCAAAAGGGGATAGGGGAGATTGGCCTATCAAACTTCCAGGATTCAAAAAAGATCAGTTAGAAGTATGGACATTAGGAGAAAGTGCAGAGGACGCAGGTTGTCTTGATCCATTTCGTATATGTAGTTCTATAGAAGAAGCGAAACGACTTTCTTTAGAATTACTTTCATTCTTAGCAAATGCAAATCTTGAAGACTCTAGATATGACTATTTAGTTGATGCAATAACGGAGGTTACGAAATTAGAAAACCCTTGTTTGACTTTAGTTAAGGATCAATTGAAAGAGAAGAAAAATCGAGATTTGACAGTTATGTCAGAAAAAGCATTAGATAGTTTAAATTCTTTAATTCATCGTTTAGAAACAATTGAAAAAACACCGTTAGCCGAATTATTATTCGGTAAGCCAGGGCAAAATTACCGTGTTTTAAGTCTAGAAAGACCATTACAAGTATTACAAATTCAACATTTACAATTACCAGATTCGAAGAAGCCAGCAGTTAGTATTATAGATAAACTTTCAGAGAGTGTATTAATTGCTATGACAGCCTTTGGAAAATCCTTAATGAACTCTGACAGAAGTGTATTTAAAGTGTACGTTCAAGATGAAGCAGCCAGTGTATTAAAAAACAGTGAAGGTTCGCGTTTAGCAGACGATATTATTCGTAAAGGCCGTTATCACAATACAGGATTATATCTTAGTACACAAAACGCCAGCGATTTTAATTCTGAAAATCGTGAGGTTGCCAATGTGGGTATGAAATTCTCGTTTGCTATGAAATACGATAAGGAAGCCGAGGAAATGTTGAGTTATTATAATCTCCCAATTACAGATGAGAATGTATCTATGATGAAAAAGCTTAAAAGGGGCCAATGCTTGTTCCAGGATATATATGGACGTACGGCAATCATCAATGTTGATCCAGTATTTAAAGAGCTAATGACGGCCTTTGACACTTCAACAAAGTCAGACGAAGAAAGAGAATTACAATCGGTATAGTCATCTGGAGGTATAGAGAATGAAGATAATGAAGCTTAATTTTAAATTTTTAATACTAGGAATGCTGGCACTGATCAGCATTTCTGGTTGTCAAATGGAATCGGATAAGGCAAAAGAAGCTGATAAGGTAGCTATGGAATATATACGCGCTTATGTTGATATGGACACGAAACAGTTAAATGACCTTTCATATAAGACTTATGATTTCGGGCCAGATAAGGTCGGAAATCCAGGTGCGAGTAAGAAAATAGGGAGTAAATATGACTTATATCGTTATGAGTTAGATGGGAAAAAGAATGAATATTACTACAAGGTTGTATATTATGATCCAGTTGAAGATAAGAAATTACGAGAAAGCTTATATATTTTACAAGATAAAAATGGAGCTTGGAAAAATTCCGAATGGGCCTGGGGGAGCACTCACAATTTAGATTCAATTGTGGGGAGTAAAGAACCTAAGCATGTTCACAAATGGGGTGAAGGTGAGTGAAAAGAATAGGAGCAATAGTGTTGCTCTGTCTGTTTACAATTTTGTCTTTTAATTCTAATGTGGCTCATGCGGAAGAAGATACCATTTCTAATCATTTATTTGAAGGTCATACAGATGGTTTATATAAGGATGCACATTATCAAATAGACACAGCTCCTTCTAAAGATGATGATAAAGGCTTTTTTTCTAAAGCCTGGGGCTACATGTTTGGTGATGATAGCATAGGGAAGGATATCCAAAGAAAAATATATAGTGTAACACAATGGGGAGTAGATCTTGCTTTTCAATTTAGCTTATTACTTGTGAAGGGTGTTCTATTTGTAGTAGATCAATCCCTTAGGCTAGATATTATTGATAGTGTGGCCGACAAGTTAGGAACAGCGATGCAGAATATTGCAGGAGTAGAAAACAATGGTTTTAAATCAGGTGGTTTGCTTCCTTCGATTATTTCGTTAACTTGTGCTTTATCAGCTTTTTATGCAGCTTATATATTTTTTGTAAAACGTCAACCATTAACAGGATTTTCAGAAATAGTAAAAACCGTCCTGGTAATAGCTGTTATTGTTACGTTTATTTCAAATGTATCAACGTTTTTAAGATCAGCTAATACAGTTAGTTCAGAAATTAGCATCCAAATTTTAACGAAAGCAACGGGGACAGTTGCAGGAGATCCAGGACGTTCAAAAGAGGATGCTATTTATGCAGTGAAAAAACAGATATGGACGTTACTTACTGAAAGACCATACTTATTTATGCAGTATGGGAAAGATTCAAAAGAAGGCATTGGAGAAGATCGAGTAAATAAATTATTAAAAACACCACCTGGGGAAGACAGAGTAAAGATTATAGAGCAAGAAATAAAAGATAAAAACGTAATGATGAAATTAGATAGTGTAGGGGAAAGACTTATTTTTACGATTGTGTATTACGTGGTTAATACATTTACTGGAATTCCAATTATATTACTTTGTCTTTTAACAATTGCTTTTCAATTATGGTTTATGGTTATGAGTATAATCGCACCAATTTGTATGGCTGTAGCATTATTACCAGGACAAAGAAGGGTTCTTTCTAGTTGGGCTACTGAATGGATCAGACCTCTTGCATTAAAAATAATAATGTCCGTGTTGCTGGTTATAGTGTTCACTATTTCAGAGCTAATATATACGCTTCCAGAATCGGGAGCGGCTGGATATGTATCAACTATGCTTCTTCAAATTGTAGTGTTTGTTTTATGTTATTTATTCAGAGATCGTCTTGTTGCTGCATTTAGTGCTTCTAAAGCAGCCTATAGGATGGCGACAGACGTTGCTTTAATGTCTGAAAGAGCGGTTGATTATGGAAAAGGATTTATTAATGATAAGTTCGGCTCCAATTCTAGTCGATATGGAGAAGATGAAGAAGACTATGTAACTATTAGTACAAACGATCCAGAAGCGCTTGCAGCAGCTACAGGATCAGAAAATATGGAATCTGATAAAGATAAGCCAGAATTAGAGACAACCGAACTTGAACAGATGCCAGAGGGCGAAGAGTTACAAGGAACAGACAGTAAAGAATTAGAGATTATGGAAGAAGAACAAGAAAATGAAATGGATTTAGAAGAACAAGAATTAGAAGAAGGTAAACAATTAGAAGATGTCGCGGCTATTAATAAAGGTCAATTAATGAGCTTAGAAGATGAAGTTGAAAATGAAGGTATTGAAGAACTACCACTTGCAGCGGGTGACAATGTATCCATTCCTAGAAAACTACGAAAAAACGAACCACAGATAGCTATACTACAAGGAGATTCCTCACAAGATGATGTTCCAGCTACTAACGATTTGCCAGATGTAGCGACAACGGGAACAACAGAAAAAATAGATGATGTAACAGTAACACCGRTTGAAAATGAAATACCAGGTCAAGAAGTGGGCGCTGGTCAAATTGAAACGCCGATTGCACCAGTAACACCGATTGAAAATGAAATACCAGGTCAAGAAGTGGGCGCTGGTCAAATTGAAACGCCGATTGCACCAGTAACACCGATTGAAAATGAAATACCAGGTCAAGAAGTAGCCGCTGGTCAAATTGAAACACCGATTGCGCCAGTAACACCGATTGAAAATGAAATACCAGGTCAAGAAGTAGCCGCTGGTCAAATTGAAACACCGATTGCGCCAGTAACGCCGATTGAAAATGAAATGCCAGGTCAAGAAATGGCTGCTGGGCCAATGTCAACACCAGTAACACCGGTTGCACCAATTGAAAATGAAGTACCAAATTCAGAAGTGGCCGCTGGGCCAATGTCAACACCAGTAACGCCAGTTGCACCAATTGAAAATGAAGTACCAAATTCAGAAGTGGCCGCTGGGCCAATGTCAACACCAGTAACGCCAGTTGCACCAATTGAAAATGAAGTACCAAATTCAGAAGTGGCCGCTGGGCCAATGTCAACGCCAGTAACACCAGCTGCACCAATTCATAATGAAGTGCCAAATCAAGAAGTAGCTGCTGGATCAACAACGCCAGTAACACCAGTTGCACCGATTCATAATGAAGTGCCAAATCAAGAAGTAGCCGCTGGGCCAACGACAACACCGGTAACACCAGCTGCACCAATTCATAATGAAGTGCCAAATCAAGAAGTAGCTGCTGGATCAACGACAACGCCAGTAACACCAGCTGCACCGATTCATAATGAAGTGCCAGGTCAAGAAATAGCTGCTGGATCAACAACGCCAGTAACACCAGCTGCACCAATTCATAATGAAGTGCCAAATCAAGAAGTAGCTGCTGGATCAACAACGCCAGCAACACCAGCTGCACCGATTCATAATGAAGTGCCAGGTCAAGAAGTAGCTGCTGGATCAACAACGCCAGCAACACCAGCTGCACCGATTCATAATGAAGTGCCAGGTCAAGAAGTAGCTGCTGGATCAACGACAACGCCAGTAACACCAGCTGCACCAATTCATAATGAAGTGCCAAATCAAGAAGTAGCTGCTGGATCAACAACACCAGTAACACCAGCTGCACCGATTCATAATGAAGTRCCAAATCAAGAAGTAGCTGCTGGATCAACGACAACGCCAGTAACACCAGCTGAACCGATTCATAATGAAGTACCAAATCAAGAAGTAGCCGCTGGGCCAACGACAACACCGGTAACACCAGCTGCACCGATTCATAATGAAGTACCAAATCAAGAAGTAGCTGCTGGATCAACGACAACGCCAGTAACACCAGCTGAACCGATTCATAATGAAGTACCAAATCAAGAAGTAGC
>NZ_JBFTMD010000037.1:0-30748 GCF_056396785.1 Bacillus sp. 05T21
TTTTGATTTTAACTGAAGACGAAAGTGTTATTGCAAGGGTTTCATTACCTGAATTATAAAAGGAAGGGGCAGTCTGTTGCCCTTCCTTTTTGTTATTGTCTTTTTAATTGAATTTAAACTAACCTGCCCCGTTTGTTTAAGTGAAAATCATCACAATTTTGATTTTACATTTTAACAAAATATCTCCCATAGTATTGAACACGTTCCTTCAGTAAGTATCTCAATTAAAGATAATCTATTTCTCGTCTGACTTTTCCAAAAGAAAGTTTAAATTGCCATGATATAAACAATTCCAAAAGTGTCTATTGTAGTTATCATCATTAATTAATATGTTATTATCAAGCTCGACTAATTTGTTCTTCAAATCATGAAAAGTCTTTATTAGATCACAATCTTTGTAGTGCCCCTGCTCTGCTAGCTGAACCCAATACTTTTTAAAGCAATTGAAGCAGGAATACATTTTCTCTATAGAAGAATTAACAAAATATCTTTCTACTCTTTCCGTAATCTCATGTTCTAGCTCATATATTTCTCCTGTGGGCTGGTAGATAGCAATTAGATTACCTGAATCCATATTACTCCCAATAACAAGGTATGGTTTAAACTTCTCTAAACTCGCTAAAAACGCTTCTGTATAATCTTTATCCAATATCGATAGAGAAAAATCATTTTGTTTTGTCCATTCCACTACATCTAAAAGAAAACCATTTGAATAGGTGTAAAATTCTACATTGAGACATTCAAATTCATTTCCTTTAATTTGATGCTTAAGTAAAAAGTGCATACTATCAATGGGCAAATTTAATTTGGCTATTTCCAATGTCATTCCTCCAACCCTTAATAATTAATCCATTTTCTGCTTCTACACAAACTCAATTAAATTTTAGCATAAAGAAATGGTCTTCTTGCGGAAAGTGGAATATGAAATAATAAAAAGGTATGAGTATACAACCCACACCTTTTTACCGTTATAAATATTCGTTATATGCATAGCTTATCAATCATAATCAATGTCACCTTCGATATATTGACTGAGTTTATCCTTAATTTCCGCACTTTCTGGAGTTACTTCTGCCACTTTCCGATTGTGAAGACGAGAGCCTCCGTCCATTTCATCTAAAGGTAATGTATTTTCAACATCTTGAGAAGCAGTAGCAGCCATTTGTTGTAACCATTGCATTGTTAAGTTAGATGTTGTATTTTTACCATTGATTTCTGCAGTTCGTTGAATTTCCTGTTCCTGCTGATTATGAGTTACAGTCGATGTGTAAGCAGGCTCTCTATATTGTGGTGTATGCTTCGCCCTTGGCACTTCTATTGGAGTTTCAGTAATAACTGGTGCTTTGTTGTTAAGTTCAATAGGTTCTCTATGTTTACCTGTATCTGGTACATTTTCTTTTTGAAAATTGATTACTTCATTAATTTTTGCGGGTTCTGTTGTATTAGAAGTAGCAATTGATGCTGTAGTGCCCTCCTTTTCTAGCTTAGGAGCAGATTTTCTTGAGTTATCTTGCACAGGTTGATTATTTGTTAATTCATCTTCATTGTCAGTATCATCTTCGTTATTGTAATAATCATAAGTATCAGGATTTAACTTCTGTAACCAACCTTCTATTGCAGTCGGCACTGTTGTAGGTGTACTCAATTCCTCAATTACATTTTCTTCACTATCAACATCTGTATCTGTGACATAATCATCATATTTAATTTCCGCATTTAATGACTCTTCTCGAATTTTCAACCAATAAGCAGCTGCTTCTGCATCAACTTGAATTTTAGCTGTTTTAAACTCAATAGAAGGAACAAAGTTTGCATTTACTTGTATTCCACCTTGTGGGGCGTTATCTTTTACAATTTTAGCAGCACACTGGAATGCTTTTTGAATCAATATATCATTTTCAGATAGAATGGGTACCTCTGTTTTCGAATAAGAGTAGGATGTTCTACGGGTACTTTGTGTTTTCGTTTCAGTTGTTACCATATCAATTTCTTGATCACCTTCACGTGCTTCATAAATTGTTTTCGTACCCATAAGCTTACTAAACAATTTAGCGTCTTCATTAGTAATATCACCATAAACAAGTTTATTACGAAATGTACCTAACAGGATATCCATGAATCTTGGGCCATGTTCAATTGCTAATTGACTAATTGTTTGTGCAATAACAATTAAAGGTGCTTTATATTTACGTGATTGAGCAGGAAAACTTTTAAATGCTTTATAAATGTAATCAGCAAACTCATCGACTAAAACAGGATGGTAAGGAGATACGTTAGGCTTACGACGGAAAACGGCATTCTGCACGGCATACAAACATAATTTACCGAATACATCAGATAAATCAGAAAGTTCCCCTTTCGCAGTATTGATTAAAAGGATGCCTCCAAATTCCAAATGCTTTTCAAAGTCAAAATCTGATGGACCACATAATACACGACGAAGCAGAGGTTGAGCTGAAATATCATTTAATGTGTTTCGTAAACCACGAACGAAGGTTTCTTGTTTATCGATAATCTTTGGCTGCCCATAGTATTTCCCTTCAGTATGATAAACAACTTCCCCTCCTCCACGACCGCCAGAAATTTCAGGCACATAATTTAAATCAAACCATTCATCAACTTGCTTCAATATGCGCCAATGATTTCTCTCATCTCTATCAGGTATAGATTCAATATCATTTGGAAGTCGCCCTTTTAACTTAAGATGCATCTCAAAAACGAGGTTAGCATCATTATACATATCAATTAAATGTTCAAATCTAGCTTCAAATTTTGAATCATGGAGTTTTAACAAGTAAATATGTTGTTTAAGATGGGAACGCTCAGATTGAACGAAGAAAGGATTTCCTGCTCCATTATCAGAGAGCCCCGTTAATACTGAACATAACATCTCAGCAACTTTATCAACTGGACCACGTACGAAATTTATTGAAGGGGTATCAGGATTTGTTGGATCTAAATAGAAAATAACACTATCGGGAATCTTGTGTGCCAATACCAAGTTATATACCTTTTCGCAGAAGTCATTAGATGGCTCGATAACTGTAAGACCATTTACCTGCGTTCCTTTTACATCCTCTGAATGATAATCTTTTCTTGCATATAAGGTTTTAAAGTTATTAATCATTGAAGCCATATAGTCAAGAATTTGATTAGCAATTGGTAAACCTAGTGCAGCTGATTTACCTGTACCAATGTTACCGATGATCATTATATTAAGTGTTAAAGACTTACCTTGTATTACTGCCATTTCCCGTGTAGCACTGTTAGGACCAAGAAAGATATCGGGTTCTGGCAATTTTGATGGATTTTTTTCAGTGAAAAATCTGTGTAATGAAGTAGCAAGTTTCCGTTGACGATCATCATTCAAAAAGGAAAGCATCCAACCAGGTATTTTAAATACGCATTCCCATTTTCCGAATTCATCTAAAAGCTCTTTTTTATGTTCATAAAAAATCTTAAAGAGCCATAAGAGCACGAGAATAATAATAATTACAGGTATAGCAAATACAAGGTGCATGATATTACTAAAATTTGAAAGTATAGTAGCCTCTAATCCTTTGTCATTTAGTGAAACTTCTCCAGCTTTCGAATGTAAGAATGGAATAAATATCTTAGCTAATGGAACACTAAATGCCCATAAGTACTGGGCAACTATACCAATTAACATCATCGAGAAAATAAACCATCTACGCTTTATCTCCTGATAGGTCTTAACCTTGGTTGATAGTTGCCAAGTATAAATTAAAATCCAAAAGCTAAAAAAGGTTTCAATGTAATAATTAGTTTCAAACGGATTACCCAAGATACTTAAAGTAGGTAATGGAGCCCCCATTTGTATTGACCAGAAAGAAGTGTATTTATATATTCCTCTAAAAGCAAAATACCAAGCTAGCAGAAGTAGTAATGTCACAACATAGTAAGATGAGCGGGCTGCTAAACGATATTTCCAGCTTTTTGTAATGTCGATTGTAACTGTATAGGAATTTTTTTTGCTCTTTCCGGCTTTTGGATCCTCCCCATTACCTGGTGCATTATTGAGTTCAGCATCTTTTTGAACTGCATTCTCCAAATTCTTGTTTCACCCTCTCTTTTAACGAATAAAAAGCAGCGGTGAAATTAAGCAATTCAGCAGAAGTAGCCAATAATATATTCTCTGGTGCTATGGAATTGTGATATAAATCAGTAAAAATGGCTTGCTGCCCATGCTCTAATTCATCCGCTTCATATATCCCCAAAATCTTAATTGGGTTTAGTGTTCGGTGTTGATTTTGCATGGCCAACAATCCTGATAATTGTTGTAATTTAAAGTGTGTGTTAACCTCCCCTACCTTAAGTATTGTTAATAGACATAATATTTCTAAGTAATCTAAAGGTTTTTTTTCTTCATCAGGTGATTTTTTTCGTAATACCAAAATGTCATCTGTTAGCTCAAGTAGTTTAGAATGCTGAATCCCTTTCGCTTGCATTTCATTTTTATTAGATATCCACTTTACAGAATAAGGGAAAGAAGAATTTACATTTAAACGTTCAGTGATTTTTTTGAGCATATGACTTTTGCTTAAACTATTAACTTCGCGAATTTCTTGAAGAATATTATTTATTACAAGTGCCGATCCACCCATATTGCATACGTAGACATTTAGGTTATTCACTACACTTAAACGTGGTATATTGCTGAAAGCTTTTTTTAAATTTGTTACACGTGTAGTCCTTTTTTTGTAAGTAGAAATTGTGTGATAGGAGTCATCAATCACTGAAAATAACACGTAAAATTGTTTAGATGGGTTAGCAGCAGCGATATCGAGATATTTTTTTAGTTTGTTTTCTAAAAATGGAATGTTTTCTGATCCAGTATCAACTTCAATATTGATAATAGAATCTTTACAAGTAAGAACCCAATCAGGAATGATTAAAGGGTTTCCCTTTGAATCGGGATAAAACTCTTTAGATGGACGAAATGAATAAACGAGTTGAGGTAGATCTGGTTGGAAGGAAACGGGTTGAAGTTCTGGCTGAAACATTTCGCGATATTCTTCATCTTCGTATAAAAAGTAAACATTATTTGAATTGGAATACATTAGGTTGGGCAAATGTAAGTTTTGCTTCACAAGTGAGTTTAGTGGAAAAAGATAATCGCCATTACCACCTACAATTGCACCGGTATGTTCATTTAGGGATTCTGCTTCAAGTAGATTTAGCACAAATTGTGTAATAGCTATATTGTGTTCATATTGCCTTTTGGTAACAAACGAGGTACTGCAATCAGTGATTAATTTTAAACGATATAATATTTCTGCTCCCTTTGAAGTGATAGAAACGAAATCCAATGTAAAGCCACGCTTTTTTCTCACACTTATATTTTCTTTTTTTATTAATTTCATTTTTGCCCATTTAGTTAACTTGGATGAAAATGTGGTTCGACTTATAGGCTCCCCACTTATCAATTCATAGAATTTTCGTAATTGAATTTGAGATACAGTTCGTTGTTCATATAAAAATAAAACTGTAAAAATATCAGAACGATTAAAATAAACACCACGATCATTCTCTCCGACGATATATTTAACGGCATGGTCAAATGATTTTTTCAATTTTAAACACTCCTTTGAAATGGAAAAAATATACGTAAAATTGCATAAAATCGAGTGCGATTATCATGAAATGAAAGTAATTAATTTTGGATAAATTAAGCAGTTCAGTACATAAAAATGATTAATGTATATTTTAACTGAAATTTGCAAAAAAGTAACCCGTTATCCCCCATGGACTCTTGGTTTAAAAACACCTATTATTTCGTCAGGTGTGAGTAATAAACTTCAATGTTATTAAGTAGAAATTTGCTATTAGAGTTCGTCTTATGTACTTCGACATAGATAAGAGAACATATGACGAACTCTAATGATGAAAAAAGGGTTCGTCATATGTACTCCGTCATATATGTGTAGAGTATCTAAAATAGATAAAATGTACAGTGTATATACTTTTGCATAGATGAAACTAAGTATTAAACAGAATTGCATTTAATTCTGTAGAGGTATTTGTTTATCAGAAGGAAAAATTACATCATAAAAGAAATAAGTAAATAAACATAATAAAGTAAATGAAAATTGTGTATATTTCATATTTTGCATGTTACAATCTGATTTAAGGGGTGAAAAAATGCGGAATTGGAACACAGAATATGGGTTAATAACAAAGATAATACAAAGTGAATTTGAAACGGACCTTCTTTATACCAAAGTAATCAACACATTATGTAACGAACATGAGATAATCCCATTAAAGTTTGCAGCTCTAGATCCTTATAAAACGTATAATACCGCACAAGTCAGTAGAATTTTGAGGATAAAATCTAATCAATTAAGATTTCTAATCAACAAATACGGTGAATACATCCAATTAAGAAAAAAAAGAACTAAATATATTATTTCATTTAAAGCTGTATATAGGATATATTTAGTGCATCTATGCTTAACAAAGAAATTAATTAGTTCATCTGAGTTTAATCGCTTTATGGCTTTACATGTGAGTTATAGTGATTATATTGATATGAAATTGACAAGTTATACTGACAAGTTTGTAGAACTTAATTTCAGAGAAAAACAAATGAATGAAAATGAATCACAATTTTATGTGTTATTTCTGCAAATCTCAGAAATAACTACGGAATTAATAAAAGAAATAACGAATTATAACATGACATTGACATCCCCTTTCCTTTCTGTAGACAACCAACAGAAAAATGAGTTATTAAAAAAGAAGAAGGATCATAAAGATCTGTTTAATAAACTAAGTGTTTTATATAAAACTATATAGTTAAAAGAGTAATACTTAAGAAGTATTACTCTTTTTTATAGGGTTATATACACGTTTTGTTTATAAGTCTTTCATATAAGACCTTTAAATGAGTCGTGTAATAATTCGTGGTAATATTCTATTGACATGAAATTAATATAAAAGCATATAAAACCTTTAATAATAAGTGTTTATCCATACGTCTTATATGTAGTTCGTATATATAAGATGTATAAATAAAATGACCATGATAATAGTACGTTATTTTAGGAGTATTATATATTGGAATTATAATTCTAGATAAAAATGTACATAAATACTGCACTCATATTTATTATTTAATAGTTATTGTTAGTTATATGAAACCTGATATTAACATGTTTTATTTAATGCTTATATGAACGACTTTCATGTACGTCTTATATATTTGACGTTGATATATAGGGCATTGTTTCAATTTTACATTTTGTAAATATTATATAAGACTTATATATAACAACTTAATATAAGTCTTATATATAATAACTTGATATACGTCTTACAATGATGTAATATATTTTTAGGAATAATTAACCAACGTTTTAAGGGGGGGACAACTTGAACGAGGTATTAAGTGAAAAATATAAACAAAACAAATTCACTGAAGAAGTTGTGGAAATGTTTGCAGACATTATTGAAGGAGACGAAATACTCTACAATGTATTTCATTACATAGGATCTCAAGTAAACAAACAATACCAAGAGACAAAGTATATGAGAGGAATCTCAATAAATGAAATAGTAGAAAGTGTTGTTATTGATAGGAGAGTAAAGAAACCTAAGGGTAAATCCTATTCATTAGAACTTGAAAGAACTAACATTTCAAGAAGATCGGCAGAAGGTAGTGTTGCTACTTTAGCTTCAATGTCATTAATAACAGAAAAAATTATGCATCCGTATAAGTTTTTAATTTCAACTATTAGGGGACAACAAGTATTAGTTGAATTAGGGAAACGTAAAAAAAGTAATGAGAATAAGGGAGAGATAAAATAATGGCAAAAAACTTTCTGAAAAACGAAGTAGCTGTGAAAATGACTATGGTTGGTTTTGGTCAAGCTGGAACTAGAATGGTAGATAAATTTGCTGAGTATAAGCATACAGACGGTACAGCAGTTTATAATTGCCTAGCATTGAATAGTAATGATGGGGATTTAGCTGAACTGAAAAATGTGCCGAAAAGTAACCAAGTTTCACTAAAATTAGGTGGTTTGGGTAAGAATCCTGAGCGTGCTGTAAAGGTTTTAGAATCTAATGAAGAAGCTAAAGATAAATTAAAAGAATTTATAACGGAACGTGTTAGACCAACTGATGAATTAGTACTATTTTTTGCAGGTTTAGGCGGTGGTACAGGTACATCTACAATTATTCAAGCAATTGAAGAATTCTCCGCTTTTCATAATAAACCTGTAATTGCTGAAGAACTTAAAAGTATGGCAATGAAAATTCCTAGAGAAGAATTAATAAAAAATCAACAAAAGTATGCAAGAATTGCTTTCAATAATGCTATTGAGCGTAAAGATTTCATTAAAATGGGTATTGTAGTTACACTTCCAGTTAGAGCTGATGGGCCTGATGTACTAAGACAGGTGAATAAATTTTCACAAGAAATTTGGAAGTTAGCTAATGATCCAGCGAAAGGCGTTGCATTTGTTGTATTTGCAGATAACCAACACTTCTATGATGAGTTTAAGGGATTAAACGAAAATGAGAAAAAAGGCATTGGAAACTCACGAGACTATGCAAACCAACGCATTGGAGATATTATTCATGAGTTAAATACAGCTGCAAATGGTTCAGGAACATCAGTAATTCTAGATTCTCAGGACTTTAAACGAATTTTACTAGAAAGAACAGGCTGTTTAGTAATTAATAAGGTTTCACGTAATATGAATCAAATTGAAAACAGTGAAGAAATTGTAGATATGTTCTCAGAATCATTGAAAGGAAGCTCATTCCATCACCCTATTGACCTGATGAAGACAAATGAAAATGGAGATTTAGAGGCATCGAAGGTACATCATTTTGGTATGTTAGCAATTTTAGATGAACAGAAGAACATTGATGATTCATTTATGGATGATGCAAAAGTAGAAGTGACAAATAAACTACCAATCAATGGAACTGTTTTTAATGGTTATTTAGTGAGTAAAAATGACTTTATGGGCAGCGTGTATACTTTCTATAAGACAGATGCACTACCATCACGTTTATCTAAAGGATTAGTTGAAGAATATAACGAATTTAAGAAAAAACAGAGTCAAATTCAATATACAAAGTCACAAATTAATACTATTGAAGCGCAAGACTCGGACGATGACTTCAATATTAACTTTGGTGATTACTTTGAATTAGAACCAGTTAAAGATGAAGAACCACAAACGCAAAATGATGAAGAATTAGCTGCATTTATGGATCCCGATAAGATGTTTGGAACAAAATAAAAAATAAGCCTGGAATTTTCCAGGCTTATTTTTCTGTTCTCATTACATTTTTCATGTATTCAATCATGTTCTCATCAATATAGTTTTCTATGAAAAGTTGTTTTCTCGCAAGATCTTCCTCTTTTTTAAACCAGCCAACTTTTTTAATACGAGTTTCTTCTGGTTGTGAACTCCACTCTCTTTCAGCTTGTTTCCTTAATTCTGTACGCGCTCTATGTTGAATTATCATATTATCTAGTCTTTCTTGTCTTTGGCGCTCTTTTAACATTTCAGGGTCTTCTGGTTCAGGGAGCACTGCACGTATAGCATCTTCAAACTTTCCTTGATACTCTAATTCAATGTTTTGTAAATGCATTTGAATCTTTTGCTCGACTATTTTTTCAATAGTCGCTGCAGCTTCCTGCATGTTTAATTGGGTTGATACTTCACTGTTTTGATTTTCTGGAGAAACTGGTCTTAGTTCAAATTGATGTGGTAAAAGCTCAATAATTGCATCTAGCGACCACTTTTCATCCCTTTTTAGCTTGATAAATAAAGCTATGTCTAAATCCAGTGTGTTATATAGCTTTTCATTTGTATTATTGGTTCTTAATGTTCCGTGTAACCCCTTTTCCTCTAGGATATTGAACCAATTGTATACAGTGTTATGATGTCGGCCTACTAGTTTTGAAAACTCTGTTATTCGCCAAGCTTTTTCAAAAGTATCTTCATGACTAGAGTTTGTATTATTTGACTCCATATGTTCAGTTGTATTTTTGTTATCTTGTTCAATCATCGTTGTACCTCCTTGAAATATAATGGCCATAGCAAAATGGAATTAACATATAAAGTGAGATTGATATGTTAAGTGTCTTTCGACGATATAAACCTCAATACCTTTATCGATTGACATTCACATGAAATGTGTCATTGATATATAAAGCACCACTTGTTAACATGAAGTTGATAAATAAGGATTTAGAATTAACTATTGCTAATGTCCAGTTAATAATCCGTTAGTTATTAATGATTATTGTTGCTATGAAATTAACAAATTAGTCTACAATATATTAATGATAAGAAAATATTAGTGATTTGTAAATAAATTATAAGGATATAGCATTAAACTTAAAGACTTAAAAGCTAAAAAGTATGTATAAATCTAAAGCGAAAAGCCCATACTAATAGTAAATAAAGGCCTATATTTATTGTGATTTATGATACTCGGTAGTAGAAAACCAAGAATGGTATAGTTAATTGGTTTCAGTAGGTCTTTAGAATGCACGTGATGGCTATTATAGGTTATTGAAGTACTTTTATGCGGTTTAATATAAACTCACTTTTTCTAGGGGGTATCGCCCTTTACAAGTGATTTCTATATAATCAAAATTGATTCATACAATTGCTACTTTTAAATCGGAAGTAATAAAAAGTAATTTATTGTTTTTGGCTACTATCAAAATACTTTCAAGAATGATATCTTCTCCGATTTATCCAGTGAATTTTGCTATAGAAAAAAGCCATTTAATAGATGTAGAATCTAAAGCTCTATTTGTATGTATATTCTCAACTTTAGAATCAATGATTGTTAATGTTATGTCAACACGTATGGGTGATAGTTGATGTGACACTACTATTGATGGATAACTATCCCTATTAACATGTCAATCTCAGGTCACATATCAATTACAAATAAAGAGAAAACTGTTAATTTTGTTGTGTTACTAATAAGAAACTATCAATTGTATGGAGTTCTTGTTAGTTTCTAGCCAGAATTATTGTTCTTTTAGGATGTTTTCTTTTTTTGATTTTCCAATAGAAACCTGTTGTGGTAGATAAATTTTTAACTAATGCAAATTCCGAAGAACCAAGATCTGCATCTATGCGTATTACAACTACATAATTGTTAATGTTATATCGATGTTTAATGCATATTGTTGATATGACATTAACAATATAGATAGCGTTTCTCTCTACGTATCGCTTTTAGACTATATACCAATGATAAACAAAGGCTGAAAAGCATTGAATTACTGTCGTCATTTGTTATTGCGATTAAATTTTAACTATTTTTTGATAGTGTGAAAACAACTTCTAGGATAGATCATCACTAGATTTGCTTCGAGCAAACCACCACAGAAGAAAAAAATCACCAATATAGATTTTGAAATCTTGAAAGCTATAAACACTTCTCCTTTTTGACACCTTATTGTTAATGTCATATCAATATTAATTAGAATGATATTGATTGCAAAAGAAAATAATCGCTTAACATGTCAATTTCAGGTTACATATCAATGATAAACAAAGGGAAAACTGTTGATTTTTTGGTGTCACTAATAAGAAACTATCAATTGTATGGAGTTCTTGTTAGTTTCTAAGTGCAATTATAGTTCTTTTAGAGTGTTTTTTGATTTTTCATTAGAAATCTGTTGTAGTAAATAAATTTATAACTAATACAGATCTCGATGACCCAAGACATGTATTTATGCGTATTTCAACTACTTAATTGTTAATGTCATATTAATGTTAAATGAAAATTATTGATATGACATTAACAATATAGACAGTATTCCTTTCTATGTGTTGTTTTTAGACTGTATGTCAATGATAAATAAAGGGTAAAATGCTGTCATCATTTATTATCCCGATTAAATTTTTAACTATGTTTTGATGGTGTCGAGACATTTTCTAGGATAAATCGTCACTAGATTCACTTCGAGAAAACTGCCGCAGAAGAAAAATTTCAACCGATATAGATTTTGAAATCTTGAAAGCTATAAACGATTCTTCTTTTTTGACACCTTATTGTTAATGTTATGTCAATCTTATTCAAAATGATATCGATAACAAAAGAAAACAATTGGTTAACATGTTAATCTCGGTTGACATGTTAATAACAAATGAAAGATTAAAAATCAGTTATCTTTTCATCGGTATCAACATGAGATTGATAGTTTCAAGGTGTTTCTTTTTTATGTCTTACTAGCATTGAAACATTTTCAAAGGTAGTTTATTAATCAACTTATTTCCGTGCAATCTGTTGCAATGGACTAATGTTCAACTAATATAGATCTTGAAGTTTAGATAGGTACAAACATTTTTGATAAGTAATCGCTTGTTAATGTTATGTTGATGTTAACCGGTGGATACTAGTGATAAAGTTGGTGCGCTTCGTTTGATATGTTAATCTCATTTGACATGTCAATGTCAAATTTGGGTGAGATGTATTGATTTTCTGTTGGTATCAACATGAGATTGATAATTATATGACTGTTTTATAGTCCTTATTCTAAAGTGTTTTTGAGTAGGATTAATTAATTTTGAACAAAATATAATGTTGTGATGATTGTTTACAAGAAATAGATTATGGTCAACAAGATTGCGCTTAATAGCGCAGTTAATTGGTTAGTAGAGAGTATACTGTACCAAAAAAAGTAAGCAGAAAAACATTAGTGAACGGTTAATAAGGGGGACCCTTATAGCTTAGTAAATATAGATTGCTAAAATAGTATCTAATTCCGAAGAAGTTCTCGCTTCAAAAGGTCCAAAAGGGGTTAAGCGGTGAGATGCCCATGTATAATTATAGTGTGGAGTTTTATAATATTAGAAGATTATTTGATTAAATAAAGAATTTTTGGTATATTCTTACTATAGCTTGTTAATTTTTTTATTTTCTAGTGATTACATAAAGCCCTTCGGGTTACGGATTAAATTACACGTTTGTGTGGTATTTAACCTCCGTATTCCAAAGGGCTTTTTTATTTGATCAAGGGAAAAGGAGATATGTGATGTCAATTGAAAAGTTAGCAGCAAGTAGAATATTAAGGCCAGTGAGGAGCATGAATAAGGGGAGTAATGAGAGATGGTTTGAATATTATAGAACAACGTGCCCTATATGTGGTAAGCAAGGATGGTGCATGGTTAATAATTCTGAAACCAAAATAATATGTGGACGAATTCCATCAGAAACAGTATTCGGGGAAGCAGGCTATTTACATATAGTAGCTGAAGATCAAAAAAGGGGATATGACTTTTCTCAAGAACAGATGATTAAGGAACATAGGAGGAAAAATGATTACACCCTTGATATTATTTACACTTTATTCCTAGAATCTTTAGACGTGCGAGATGAACATATTAAAATGTTAATGGGATCAAAACGTAGGATTACAAGAGAAGTAATAAGTGTTAGAAATTACAAAAGTTTTCCTATTAAACCTTGGGATACTACGAAAGAGCTAATAAAAAAAGTAGGGGGGAAAACAAGCTATGTTGTTGGAATTCCAGGATTTTATGCAAAAGGAACAAAGGATGGAAGATATTTCACATTTGCAGGAAGGAGAGATTCTTTATTAATACCTCAGAGAAATATATATAATCAGATATGCGGTTTTCAATGTAGAATTGATAATCCTGAATATATGACAGTTGTAAAAAATTATAAACCAAGCTTTAAGGCAGAAGTTATTGAGCAACCCAATACTATAGAGGTGACCTATGAAATTAATGGGAAGATAGAGTCTATATTTAAAGGTGAAATCGATGTTAAAGAATGGTATGAAATTAATTATGAAGGTGAAAAATTAGGTGAAGTACAATTAAAGTTAGAAAGTAAATATATTTGGGTTAGCTCAGGTGGGAGATTTCATGGCACGGGAGCAGGAAACCCATTGCCAATACATGTAGCAGTACCTAGTCGAGAGCTGAAAAATTGGGAACGTGGAGAATTAATAAAAAAGGATAATGTATGGATTTCAGAAGGTAGTCTAAAGTCTGATATTGCTGCAGAAAACTTAGACGAGCTTCTAACAAATGAGGAAAAAGTAATGTATGGTACAACAGTTGTATCAATACCTGGGGTTAAAGTATGGAGAATATTAATTGAACCATTAAAAAAAATGGGAGTTAAACAGGCGACGTTTGCTTTAGATATGGATATGATTACAAATTCAGATGTTCAGCGGTCGTTATTAGAATGTGCGCAAGCGCTTTATCAAGAAGGGATAAGTATTAATTATGCAAGTTGGGATATTAATCTTGGAAAGGGGCTAGATGATTTACTGTTAAACGATTATATTCCAGCAATAGAGAAAGTGAGATAAACGCTATTTTAATTGAAATAAGTTAAAAAACATATTAATAAGGGATAGAAATGATTAATTACTTTTCTATACCATAATTAGAATGAGTGTTTTTATAAAATCGAAATTTCTATGTTAATTATACAAAAATTACATATGAGGTTCGAGGAAATATAAATTTGTAAGCTTTAAAGGTAAATTTATTTTTTACTCTTTCTAAACGGATGTTTTGTATAGAAGAATATAAAACATCTATTATTTTATACGTGTTCTTGATAGTCATCAGGGTTTAAATTGTATATAAACCTTGATGATTATCAAGATTTATATACATATAATTAGTTTAATCATAAGGAAATGATGGATATTTTAATATCTCGGTAATTTCTTGAAATTTTTAGAATAATTTATTTTACATTTTGTTATAATCCTATATCATATACATACAGGATAAATTTGGAAGAGTTTTAGGGCGAAGTTTCGTATCTATGTAATATCGATAGTAGTTTTTAATTACTAAATAATACTATTCATGTATACGAGGTGAAACAAATGGGGAGACGAGTAAGCGAGAAGAAAACGAAAGAGCAGTTTTTATATGAAAGAAGAAGACAATTAGAAATAATGGAAGGTATTAGTAGCATCTGCAAAGGATGCGATATTTATATAGAATTGAGAAAAACGAAAGCACATAAAGAAGTTGCCAATACATGCGCAAGGAATTGTAAGTTGATTAGTAACGTACAAAAGGAGACAAAGATGTTTTTAGAAACAATTCGATAAAATGAGAAGGGAGGGGAGTAACAGTTGAAATAAATCTATAAAACTTTATAAAAGACCCTCTAATTATTATAAAGTTTAAGTAATAATAATTAGAGAGGTGATATAGATGAAGTACTATTCCATTGGTGAATTTGCTAATTTAATAGGAAAGACAACTCAAACGTTAAGAAACTGGGATAAACAAAATGTTTTTAAACCACATCACGTAACGGATAGTGGTTATCGATATTACTCACAAGAACAACTTAATCACTTCTTGGGTATTAAAGGTGAAATGCAGTTAAACAAAATAGTGATAGGATACTGTAGAGTTAGCTCTCATAAACAGAAAGATGATTTGGAAAAACAAATTGATAACGTAAAAACGTATATGTTTGCTAAAGGCTATCAATTTGAAATCATCACTGATATAGGAAGTGGGATTAACTATAATAAAAAGGGATTAAATGAATTAATTGATAAGGTCACTAATTCGGAAGTAGAAAAGATTGTTATTCTATATAAAGATCGGTTAATTCGATTCGGGTATGAATTAATCGAAAACCTATGTAATAAATATGGAACGACTATTGAGGTCATTGACCATACAAAAAAGACCGAGGAACAAGAATTAGTAGAAGATTTAATTCAGATTGTCACTGTTTTCAGCTGTAGATTGCAAGGCAAAAGAGCCAATAAAGCCAAGAAGATGATTAAGGAGTTGATGGAAAATGATACTTGCGAGGAAAGTAAGAATAAGACCAAATAAAGAACAAGAACATCAACTTTGGAAATCCGTTGGAACAGCCCGATGGGCTTATAACTGGACATTAGGTAAACAAGAAGAAAATCACAAGCACGGTGGTAAATTTCTATCTGACGGCCTCCTTCGTAAAGAATTAACAGTTCTGAAACAAACAGAAGAATATGTATGGCTATACGAAGTATCCAATAACATTACAAAGCAAGCGATCAAAGATGCTTGTGAAGCATATAAGCGATTCTTCAAGGGACTGGCTAATAAACCATGTTTCAAAAGTAGAAGAAAATCCAAGCCGTCTTTTTACAACGATAATGTGAAATTGAAAGTTCGAAATAACGAAGTGTTGATTGAAAAAGTTGGATGGATGAAAATTTCAGAATCATTACCAGTCGATGTAAAGTATACGAATCCACGTATTCATCTCGACGGAAAGTATTGGTATTTGTCCGTTGGCGTAGAAAACGAGTGTCCCAAAATAGAATTAACAGATGTCTCACTAGATATTGACGTTGGTGTGAAGGAACTGGCTGTTTGCTCGGATGGAGAGAAAAAGAAAAATATCAACAAAACACAAACAGTAAAAAAGGTAGAGAAACGCCTTCGTAGGTTGCAACGTCAAGTTTCTCGCAAATATGAAATAAATAAGGAGGGAAACCGTTTCATCAAAACCGGCAACATTATAAAAGTCGAAAAGAAAATACAACACTTGCATAGAAGGTTGACCAATATCAGAACAAAT
The DNA here is from genome assembly GCF_056396785.1 of Bacillus sp. 05T21. Classification (NCBI taxonomy): domain Bacteria; kingdom Bacillati; phylum Bacillota; class Bacilli; order Caryophanales; family Bacillaceae; genus Bacillus; species Bacillus sp. 05T21. Next base: position 16,606 of record NZ_JBFTMD010000037.1, read on the forward strand.
TATCTTCATCAAGTCACGAAAGATATCGTGAAAACCAAGCCATATCGAATCGTGATGGAAACCTTGAACATCAAAGGAATGATGAAGAATAAGCACTTGTCTAAAGCTATTGCAAAACAATGTTTATATGAGCTTAAGCGACAAATTCAATATAAAAGCGAAAAATATGGTATTGAATTTATTGAAGCTGATAAATGGTATCCATCTTCTAAGACGTGTTCAAGTTGTGGAAGCATCAAGAAAGATCTAAAGCTATCTGATCGCACATACAAAAGTGCTTGTAGTCATGTCATAGATCGGGATTTAAATGCAGCCATCAACTTGTCACGTTATGAATTAGCCAATTAACACCTAAACGTTATGGCTAATATGTAGGATGCGTTGTATCCGAATTTACGCCCTCGGAGAGTTATATCAAACGGTAGTAGCTTTGGCAAAACCGGACTCGTAGAACAGGGAAATAAACAAACTTTATAGACTTTTATAAGGTTTTGGCAACGGAATAGGTATGAATCAATCATATAGCAGCTTGAATCGCGATGAGTCATTAAATAAAACTATAACACAAGGTTCTACTGCAAGAAGTATTAAGCCAATGGCTAATCCAGAAGAAAACACTTTTGAAATTAAGGGAATTGGGAATTATAAGGTACTATCAAAACAAGAAAGTTTAAAATTATTTCAGCGGTACAAACATGGTGAAAAGGATCTACGTGATTATTTGTTTCATGTGAATGTAGGACTAGTATTATCTATTGCAAGAAAGTACAAAAACAAGCACCCTGATATAGAGTTTGATGATCTAGTTCAAGAAGGTAATGAGGGAATGTTACGGGCAATGGAAGATTTTAATCCGGCTTTAGGTTATTGCTTTTCCACGTACGCTTTTTGGTGGATACAAAAAAGTATGTTAGGAATTATATGTAAAAAAAAGTCTGGGCCTTTTAAAATCCCTAATTATGTGAATCAATTTAATTTAAGATATGTCGAGTTAGAAGATAAATATCTACAAATGTACAACAGGACCCCTTCAGTGGAAGAAGTAGTAAAAGAGTTAAATGTAACTAGCGAAACAGTCATTAAGCACAACGTATATTATAAGCGGGCTACTACTATGACTTTGGATATAGATACAATAAATGAAGATATAGGTATATCAAATCCATTCTATGATGATAGTTCAGCAATTCCGTCAACAAATGAGATGGTAATTGAGGACCTAAATTACGAGATATGGTTAATATTTGATGAAGTATTAAACTCAAAGCAAAAGATGGTACTAAATCTATGTTTTGGTCTTCTAGATAGTAAAGTATATTTGCATAAAGAAATTGCAAAAGCACTTATGATAACAACTGAAAGAGTGTCACAAATAAAGGATGAAGCAATTAAAAGATTGAAGAAATGTGACTATAAAGATGAAATTTTTGATCTACTACATGAAAAGTTGAGAGTAATGGATGAACTTAATATGGTGTGAAAATATATATTCTTATTTATCGGAATATACAGTATAACGAGCGTATTGTATCTTTTTTTTATCTGAAAATTGGAAACGAAGTGATGTATTAAGGGTATAACATGTACTAAAAACTCAATAGATGATAAATAAAAAGAAGGATAAATGGGTGCTACCTGTTTATCCTTCTTTTTATTTATCATGCTTAAAAAAATAATATTATCTTTATTTTTCCTTAGTTTTTCTATAGAAATATCTCATGATTAATTATGAAGGATAAATAATTTAATTACTCTCATTTATGAGGTACCAATAGAAAGGAGGCCATTGTTGTTATATGCAAAATAATAGAAAAAGAAACGTAATTAAAGAAAGAATTAGACAAGAAAAAGAACGAAGAGAACGATTACTAGCAGAGGAAGAAGAACAATATGGAGATTTCCATGGGGATCAAGTAAGTGAGCAATTCCAGCAAGAGCGTTCAGAACAACCACTGAAACAAAGTGAAGAAAGTGTAGTTTTAAATACACCTAAAAATGAAGCTTCAAAAAGTAATCCGGCTCTTGATTGGATTACAACAATTCAAAAACAGTCAAGCACTTCTGAAAGCGAATTTAATATAGAACAACCAGAAGCAGAAGAAGAAGCAAGAGAACGTGAAGAAGAGGAAGCGCGTAGAAAGGCGGAAGAAGAAGCAAGAGAACGTGAAGAAGCGGAAGCACGTAGAAAAGCAGAAGAAGAAGCGAGGAAACGTAAAGAAGCGGAAGCACGTAGAAAGGCGGAAGAAGAAGCAAGAGAACGTAAAGAAACGGAAGCGCGTAGAAAGGCGGAAGAAGAAGCAAGAGAACGTAAAGAAACGGAAGCACGTAGAAAGGCCGAGGAAGAAACAAGGAAACGTGAAGAGGCAGAAGCACGTAGAAAAGCAGAGGAAGAAGCAAGAGAACGTAAAGAAGAGGAAGCACGTAGAAGGGCCGAGGAAGAAACAACGAAACGTGAAGAAGCAGAAGCATGTAGAAAAGCAGAGGAAGAAGCAAGGGAACGTAAAGAAGCGGCAGCACGTAGAAGGGCCGAGGAAGAAGCAAGGGAACAGGCAAAAGCACGACGGAAAGAAGAAGAGAAAAAACTTGAAGAAGTAAGAAAAAGAAGATTAGAGGAAGAAAAGAAAATAGAAGAAGCTCAAAAGAGACAAAAAATAGTTGTGGCTAAAAGGGAACCAGAAAGTGATGAAATTAATTTAAATAAGGAAAGAAATCTAGCAAATGTAACTAAATTTGAACAGGATGAGAAAGTAGTAATCGATAAAAAAGGAATCTTAAATAATATGAAAAAGTATAAGTACGCTATTATAGGAGTCGCATCAATTGTTTTATTAGTAGTAGCAGGTTTTGCCTTTAGCGATATGAAAAATTCACAGGCTGCATCTGCAAATAATGTAAATAGTTTAGAAGTTAATGCAAATTTAATAAATGGATTAAGGTTATCTGCAGTTCAAAAATATCAAGATGCTGCCTTGGAATTTGATAAAGTCGATTATAAAAAGTTAGGAAAAGAAGATAAAAAGGCAGTTTTATTTACGTATCTATTAAGTGGTAAAGCACAAAAGGCAATTGACTTAGAACAAGATTTTGCAGAATCAGTAGTTTCATATTATATAGCTGTAGATAATTTGAAAAAAGTAAAAGAATTAAAAACAAAAAATCCACTAATTAATTTTGAAATTTCTGCATTAGATAACAAACATGAAGAAGTTATCAAATTAAGAGATCAAGTGCCACTAGATGGCAGAAGAGAAGGAATCATTGTTAATAGTTATTTGAAATTAAATAAATCTGAGGAAGCTAAAAAGTTTGCTCAAAAGGTTGGAAATAAAGATTTACTTGAAAAAATCAACAATTCTGCACCTAATAGCTCTGCTACATCTGTAGCAATTATAAGTGCAGGCTAAGTAATAGGGAGGAATTGATTGTGCCTTTAGATTATTCAAAAATTTTAAAGAAAGTGTTACTGACGACTACTGTAACTACCTTAAGTGTTGGGGTAGTTACAGGCTGCTCGCTGTTCTCTTCAGAAAAAAAGAGCACTAAAACAGCATCAGTATCTAAAAAGAAAAAGGATAGTGAAAAAGAAAAGAAGAAAGATGAGAAAAAAGATGAAAGTAAGAATGAAACAACTGAAAATTTAAATGCTAATGATTTTGATGAAATCATTGATAATGCAAAACGTAGCTCTGATCAAAATTTAGCTGGTATTATTGAAAATAACAAAACTAAAAAGAAATTTGATGATTTAACGGATTCAATTGCAACCGCAGCTATAAATTCAGACCGAAACCTAGCATCAGTTATTGACGGTGATAAATCAAGTAATCGTTTTTCGGATTTAAATTCTTCTATAGCATCAGCAACAAATAATCCTTCTGTCTCGGATAATAAGGATAGTAAGAACTTTGTATTTGGTGGCGATATAAATATCAATGATGGAGTGGCTATTGCAGATAACTCAATACCTCCAATTAATAATGATAAAAAACCACCAACTTCTGGTGACACAGGTGTCGGGGAAGTGAAACCGCCAACAGGTGGTGAAGGTAATAATGGTGGAGGAAATACAAAACCACCAACAGGCGGAGATGGTAACGATGGTGGAGGAGGTACAAAACCACCAACAGGCGGAGATGGTAACGATGGTGGAGGAGGTACAAAACCACCAACAGGCGGAGATGGTAACGATGGTGGAGGAGGTACAGAACCACCAACAGGTGGGGATGGTAACGATGGTGGTACAACAAAACCAGAGAAACCTGAAAAAGATACAGTGGCACCAGTAATTACAGCAAAACAAGGTGTAACTGTTTATGTAGGAGATAGCTTAAATGCAGGAGATTTGGTAGACGTAAGAGATAATAAAGATCCAAACCCAGTAGTAACAGTAGGAGCGTACGATACAAGTAAGGCAGGGGAAATTCAAGTAACAGTAACGGCAACAGATGCATCAGGAAATAGCTCAAGTACAACAGTAACTGTTAAAGTAGTAGAAAAAGAAGAGGAAAAAGATACGGAAGCACCAGTAATTACAGCGAAACAAGATGTAACTGTACATGTAGGAGATGGCTTAAATGCAGGGGGTTTAGTAGAAGTAAAAGATAATAAAGATCCAAGCCCAATAGTAACAGTAGGAACGTACGATACAAGTAAGGCAGGGGAAATTCAAGTAATAGTAACGGCAACAGATGCATCAGGAAATAGCTCAAGTACAACAGTAACCGTTAAAGTAGTAGAAAAGGAAGAGGAAAAAGATATAGAAGCACCAGTAATTACAGCAAAACAAGATGTAACTGTACATGTAGGAGATAGCTTAAATGCAGGAGATTTAGTAGAAGTAAAAGATAATAAAGATCCAAACCCAGTAGTAACAGTCGGAGCATATGATACAAGTAAGCCAGGTACAATATCAGTTCAAGTAACGGCAACAGATAATGCTGGTAACAGCTCAACTGCAACGATAACTGTTAAAGTAGTGGAAAAAGAAGAGGAGAAAGATACAGAGGCACCAGTAATTACAGTAAAACAAGATGTAACCGTACATGTAGGAGATAAATTAAGTCCAGAAAGTTTAGTAATTGTAAGAGATAATAAAGATCCAAATCCAATAGTAACAGTGGGAGCGTATGATACAAGTAAGCCAGGTACAATATCAGTTCAAGTAACGGCAACAGATAATGTGGGTAACAGCTCAACTGCAACAGTAACAGTAAAAGTAGTAGAAAAAGAAGAGGAAAAAGATACAGAAGCACCAGTAATTACAGCAAAACAAGGTGTAACCGTAAATGTGGGAGATAAATTAAGTCCAGAAAGTTTAGTAAGTGTAAAAGATAATAAAGATCCAAACCCAGTAGTAACAGTGGCAGCGTATGATACAAGTAAACCAGGCACAATATCAGTTCAAGTAACGGCAAACGATAAGGCAGGAAACAGCTCAACTGAAACAGTAAATGTGGTAGTTCTTGAGAAAGAAAAACCAGAACAGAAACCAGAGCAAAAGCCAGAACAGAAAACTGCAGGAACAACTTCTAAAGAGCAGGGTAATGGATTACTTGCATCAAATTCTAATGATGTAGCTAAATCTAAATAAGATTTTAGCGGAAAATTATAATAGCGAAGATTTTAGAAGGTTCATCTATAAGTTTTTGTATCAGTAAAACTTAACTAATCAAAATTATATTGTAAAAAGCTCCGACTGTCCTACAGTTGGAGCTTTTTTTATATGTTTAATTAATTATATTAAAATTTCATGATTTTATTGAACGGTTTATAACGTAAAACTACCTTACCTTCAATATTATTCAAAGATATAAATCCTATTTCTTTAAATCTGCTGTCTAAGCTTTCTTCACGATTATCTCCTAATACAAAAATTGTGTCATTCGGAACCCTATCGAGACCATAAATACTTTTTAATGAAAAATCAGCTGTTTCACCTTTTGAGTATAGATCTTTTTCTACAAGTCCATTTATATAAAGCTGCTGTGATTTAAATTCTATTGTATCTCCAGGTAAACCAACTACTCTTTTTATAATTGTTTTATTATTAGAAGCGTTTTCTAGGGGGGAATTAACAACAACTATATCAAATCTTTGCAGATCTTCTATTGAATGGATAAGGTGATTAATTAATACCTTGTCATTATTAAATAAGGAGTTTTCCATAGAAACTCCAGAAACCTTATATGGAAAAAAAACGAACTGTCTTAGTGAAAGTAAGGTAACACCAATTATAAATATTAATATTGGAAAAACAGAAATTAGACGTTTTTTCAATTGTAGATCAAACTCCATTCTGAAGGTTTATAATATTCATCATAGCATAAATTTAATGGGTTAAATATTCTGAATATCGTTGTTTTTACAAGTGTAATTTGTTAAAATTAAGTATACCTTTTTTAATTTCAATTTTTTATATCTATAACTACTATAGCCCTTTCGGGGTTTCGATTTTCAAAGATAGTTTAAGTTTTTTACTTTTACTTTCTTTTTAAATATAACTCCGAAAAGGGCTTTTTTACGTTTTTTGGAGAATATCACATTGTGAAAGGATGAAGATTAAGAGATTGTTTTTAGTGTTAGGCGTTTTAGCTATGATGTTTGTTTTTTATAACACCTTTATAAAGGATGAACCTCAAACAGATGCTTTAACTCCAATCAAAGTAGGAGATTTGAAACAAAAAGTTTAATACAATTATTTGTTTGAAGATGAATTATCACAAAATGTGATTAATGACTTAGGAGGGTAATTCAAATTAATATTTGATGATATTGATAAGAACGGCCACTTAACCATTTATCAAAATAAAAAAGAACTAGAAATGTTTTTAGGAAATCATGTAACTACTGCAGAATTAGCTGATGAATTTACATCGTACTATTTTAGTATAAATAAGAATTACAAAGTTACTTATAAAAGTAAACCAAGTCTATTTAATTATGAAAAACCAAGAACTGTTACAAAAGTAAAAAAAGGATTGTTTTTGGTAAAACAAAACAACTTAATTCTGGAATTTAAATATGTAACAGAAATAGATGGATTTCGAATTTCTGAGATTACATATTTAAAATAAAAAATTATTAGGAGGAAGTTATTATGGTGCAAATTAGAACGGTGATTGCTGATGCATTAAGAATTGATGAAGAAGTGAATGGTTTTTTGAAGTATTGTGCAAATCATGGGAAAATAGTTGAAAAAATAACACCAAGCGGGTTCATGGAACGTGAACAAGGCCAACCGCTTTTGGTTATGGTAATCGAATATGAAGAGAAAGATTAACTGTAGTTATGAAAAAGATGAGGATTAATTCCTTGTCTTTTTTATTTTCTAAGAAAGGTGGATATATCGACTATGAAAATAATAAAAAAAGTGGCCGTCATTTCTAACAAAGAATTCGAGAATTCTTTGTTAGAAATGAATAATCGAGAATCAGATGTGGCGGATTTAATGGTCCCATATTATTATTTCTTATTTAAGCGTAAGATATTGTGGTTAGTACGTGAGACAGGAACTAGAATAATAAACTTATACAACTATGAAAATGAAGAGGATAAAAAAGTAGCATTTGAGATATTGGAATTCTATATTCATCAAAATTGTAGTGTAATCTACAGCATAATCGATGAGAGATTGAAAAAATTAAATAACAATCAGGCTTTAGAATTATTAGAAAGTGTAAAGATATCAAGGAATTTGATTTGTTAACTTGAGAAAGTTAAATAACAGAGTGAATTTTTTGAATTTAAAGATAAAACGAACTTCATTGTGATATAATTTAGTTGCATTTTTTTCTTTTTCTTTTTTATATCACTAATTACTTATAACCTTTCGGGTTAATGAAATTACACAAAAAGGAACTTTATGTTACTTTATTTCATTGTGTAAACAATTCATTTTCCTGGAAGGTTATTTGTTTTTGCCTGAAAGGGGTGATGCTATGTCATAGCAACTAATTATTAAATAGAAACTGCTGCTGCAATGTCAAAAGTTTTTCGAAAAGGGGTGCATATTATGTTGGTTACAGTAATTGTTTCAGTTGTGGCTGGTATGGTCTCAGGGTTGGCTAGTCATTACATTACAAACAAAAAGTTTTTGTTGCCTCGTAAGAGCAAGTTTGCATTTCACCCGGGTTTTTTGGGAGAGATGTTTGTAGGAAGTATTGCTTCACTCGTTGGTGTTGCAATGTTTAACCCTGAAACAACGATGGATATTCTTAAGGTGAGTATTCTTGCTGGGATTTCAGGGCAAGCCTTCCTGCTGCACAATCGCTTGGCAACGGAACAAGTAAAAACCGATGAGATTCAGTCAATTTCAAAGAAATTGAACGAACTCGAAAAAAAGAATAAGGAATAAAAGAGGAGTAATCTGGTATAAATAGAAATAGAGAGATGAGGAGATTTGGTTATGTAACGGCCAAATAAAGAGAGTTGAGTAGAGGTGAGCCGGATGTCTCGAAAGAAAGTTTTTGATTATTTAGATGATCAAGAAAAAGAAGATTTAGCAGAATGGACAGAAGAGCTTAAGAATGCTCAATCTACGAAAGCAGTTAAACTTTATTCAGATAGGATAAAGGAACTGCTAGGAAAGATTGAACAACGAATGATTAATTCAGGAGAGGAAGCAGCGACGGTTAGCTTCTAATTGAATAGCAAGAAAAAGGAAAGCTGGTGGATTTTATCCATCAGCTCTTCTTTATTATTTAAAATGTTCTATGAAAACAGAGAACCTGGTTGATTAGGGTTTTTTTATTAAAAAATTTAAAAGGAGTGTTTATAATGAGTACAGATTTATTACAACAATTATTAGAAGTTGATCAAAAAGCAAGAGAACAAGAAGAGTTCATTTAATGCAAAACTTTTTCAATTTAGGTGTTTCAGTTGAAATCATAGCGGAAGCAACTTCAGTAAGTGTAGAGGATGTAAAAAGAATAATTAAATAATAAATGTATAAGGTTAAAAAATTGTTTAATGCCCTTTTTAAAAATATAATAACCATCTATCGTATAACAGATAGATGGTTATTAAAATTGTTTTAAAAACTAGTTAAATATAAGTATTGAGTCAATGTATTCATCTCAAAGCGTAAAAAAAGACACAATGGAAAGTGTCTTTTTTTACGTTGACAAGCTATGAAAGAAAATGTAGTGATTAATCATAATTTGTTGGATTCTTCTTGGTTGATATTAGTATAACATTATAATCGGTGATTTTAAATTTAATTATGCATATATATGATTTTTGTTATGTTATGGTTTGAGTCATATTTTTTCTTCTTATATATAGTGCATAATTTGAGATTGTATAATGTCTTTCCATAAATCCTCCCTCATTGAAGTAGAAGGAACATCTATACTAGGAAACAAAAAACAAAAAAGGGACATTTTAATAATAGAACCAGATTTTATAGTGAAATAGATATTATGGTAAGAATGCACGTTTTAGATATGAGCCCAATGAACCATATGCATATAGAATTGAGAAAGACCTTAAAACAAATAAGTTAAATATTTTAAGACAGTAATGCTTCAAGCAATATAGTTGGAAATGTCAGGAACTTAAATGATTTAAGAATCAAGCTATATAAAAGTTAAAGTATACGACTAAGGAAAAGAAGGTTTTGCAGTGCGCTGCACATTCAAGAATAAATCTTACGTAGGGAGTGCTTATATGAAAAGTTTGAAACATGTAATATTGCTAGTATTATGTTTCTTATGTCTAAGTGGTTGTAATCAAGAAAATGGAGCTGAGATACAAGAATATATAAAAGAAAAACACGGTATTGATGTTGTTGTAACAGATTGGAGCTCGATAAATGAAAATAATGGTGGTAATACCTACCATACTGTGCAAGAAAAAAATAACAAATATCTAAAATTCCGAGTAAAGGTACAAGGTCTCCTCTATTCAAATCCAGTAGGTGATGAATACCAATATGGAAAAAAAACATATGAGGAATATAAGAAGTTTAAACCAACTCTAGAAGAAATGAAAAAATTAGGCTACGTGGAATCTGAAACGGAAAATGCTCTTCAATATATTTTAGATAATAAAGATCCAGATGAAGGAAAACCAACTAATGAATTATTATTAACTTTGCAAATGAGTAACGAGATTGACTTTAGCCAATTGGATTCAGTAGAATTAGATCGTTTATATGCTCTATTTCAACTCATTCAGGAGAATAATAAAAAGATAGCAGAGATTGAAATTAAGGATCATACTGGTGAATCTTTAGGTGGACCTTTTAAAGATGTGCAAAAAAAGATAACAAAAGAAGAACTGTTACTAGCAATGAAAAAAACAATGAACAATGCTATTGATATTTATTTGGAAAATTGGATTAAAACTCAAACAAAAGTAGAAGATAGATTACATGAAATTCAAAACGATCGTTTTGCAATTGAAGGTATTACTTATTCAAATATGCCTGATGGCGATGGGCCGACATATAAGGTGAATTTAGTTATTAATACCATTAGTAATGAATTAGAATACAATCCACCTTTAGTTGAGGATTTGATCAAGGTAACCACAATCCTTAAGGAAGAACTATATAATAAAAAATATAACATCTATTTAACCAATAAGAATGGAACAAATTATATTTCCTGGTTATCATCAGAAGAAATCAAAAAAGCAATTAACATCGAAGATCTTGTAAAAAAGAGATATCCTGCGAATTAAATTTAAAGTCCATTTAATGTTTCTTATTTGATACGAAAGCATGATATTTCGAAGTCTTAATCCATTCCCATCAACTTAAGAATTTTATAATAAACCAGGATGAAGATTCCATGTGTTTTTGAAAAAAACGGTTTATATTTTCGTTTTGGACTATTTGTTTTTCATTGCTCGGTGGTGATGTGGTGCTTTCTTTATATGTTATTAATAATTGCACTAGGAGTATAGGAACGTTATAATAATCTCTAATTACATATAAAGAGGTGCAGAAAATGAATAAAACAGAATTAACAAAAGCAGTTGCCGATAAAGCAGAACTTACGCAAAAAGATGCTGCGACAGCGACACAAGCTGTATTAGACGCTATAACAACAGCTCTTGCAAATGAAGAGAAAGTACAGATTCTTGGATTCGGTACATTTGAAGTACGTGAAAGATCTGCACGAACAGGTCGTAACCCGCAGACAGGTGAAGAAATGCAAATTGCTGCCTCAAAGGTACCTGCATTTAAAGCTGGAAAAGAATTGAAAGAGGCAGTGAAATAAGTATACTAAGAGAAAAAGGATCTGATACTCATATCGGATCCTTTTTATTTGTAATACAGCAATTTCCAATTTAAAGTGTAAAAGGACAATAAATCTACTAAATTTTTAAAACCAAAAACAAGCATAACCCCGTTCTAATTTTAGGACGGGGTTAAAATATAGTTGTTTCTATAATGTTTTAAGAAAAGATTGTACTTTTTAATAGACTACATGCTACTGAATTAAGTCTATAATTCTTTGTGATAATTCAACCTAAAGTTCTATTTTATATTTTTTTTAGCTGCGTAATCACCATAAAAGTAAGTGTTCTCTAACTCACCGTATTTAGGAGAAGCAATTATAGTGTATTTACCATTTTCATCAACTTCAAACAAAGCTACATTATTATATTCCGATCCCCCATTTGAATCATCTACTAACATATCTATGTTGTATATCCCTTTTGTTAATACTCCACTTTTTTGAAAGTCCTCAATTAGATCTTGGGCCTTTGGAATAGTTTTAGACATGTCAAATTTAAATAGAAAATTTACTACACCTAAATACCTGACATTATTATTTTCACGTCGGGGGTCACTTGGTATTAATGTAGGTAAAAGTTTAGTAGTATCTATCTTTTGGGTCTTTTTAAAATCATCAAGTAGTTCTTGAGAATAAATTATATTAAACTCAAGGTTGTCGTAAGGAAATATATAAACAGGACCATTCTCTACCGAAATAAATTTATTAGGATATTTCACTAATCCATATTTTTTTATGATTTGTTCAATTACTTGAACTACTTCTGGATGTTGCTCAATATATGCACCCTTGAATTGTTCAAGATAGATATCGTCACTGTCATCATTTAAAATTTTCCAAGTACCTCTTTCAATCATTAGAAACGGATAAGCACGATATGGCTTTTTCATTTCTACATAAGTTTGATGGTCAACCCCTTGAAACCAATAATTATCTGTCTCAACAACAGAAAACCCACCTTGTATTCCATAGTTTGTTTTTAAATATTCTTGTATTGGTTGGTTCAGATCATCTTTAGAGAAATTAGAGAAACATCCACTAAGAATTAGGATGGGTGTACTTACTAATATAACTAGAATCAATCTTTTAATACTCTTCATTTTCCCCCTACATTTCTAAGATTTTATTAATAGTATAACATTTTTCATTAAACTAAACTGCCACGTTGATTTAAATACACTTCTTCACTATCTTAACGAAATAATTAATAAAATCACTCTATAATCTGGCCCAATTATTGAATAACATGACCGGTATTTTTACAACAACGCTATTATTTCTGTAGAAAAGGAGATTTTATGTGAGGGATATCGTGAAATTTTCAGAAAATTACCAGGTTAAGAGTATGCAAATTTTTATGCGGATTTTCGACTAATTCAGTAACAAACGAGAACTCTAAAACCGAGCTAGGATAGGAATGTACAAAAAATACTTAGATCCATAGCACAAAAAAGAAGGTTCCTCTGTGAGAATATGGTTCCCCTTTTCGATGCTACCGATAACGAGACGTTTTGTTAACATCACATGAATACCCTATTTATGCGAATTTGTACAAAATTGTCTTTGCTGATGGTACAATCAAAATCATGGAGGGATATTATGGGGATTTTTTATGTGATACCACTTTTTCTAATATTCGGCACTGCAACATTTTTATTTATCAAGGCTGGTTCACCAAAAATTAAGAATAAAAATATATCATTGATAATGGTTTGTTTAGCGATAAATATACTCATACTTCCAATATCTTGTTTGGTTGGTTCGTTTGTTTCTTATACAAATGAGGCGGCAACAGAATTTACATATAATAATCCATTTTATTTTTGGAAAGGATTTTTCTTTATTCAAATAATACCGCTTTTCGTGCTATTTGTGGCTTTTTTGAAGTTTGTAATAGCAAAGAGAACAAAACAAGTATAGAAACACATAATGAATAGGTGGTTGCCTTATTAGAGGAGGGATCCACTTTTTTCTTGCTATCGATAATAAGGCGTTATGTTAAATAGAATTGTATAGAGCATTTATTTATTTTTCTTTCAAAGATCAATTCATAATAAAATATAGAAAATATTTCTTTGTTTCGTCGATTAAGGAGGGAATTTAATATTGGAACAAGAAAAGATTGATATTTTAGCTGAAACCTTATTATGGGAGGTTATAACACAAAAAGTTGAAATGATAGAGCAGCTTCCCATTATGCTAAAAGGTATTGACTATTTAGTTGATTGGGCAGAAGTCATTTCAAAAACAACAGAAAGTGAAATTTTTGAATCAGATGCACCCAGTGTAATGGATTCTTTTGCCGTAGGAGAAAAAATTTTAATTGAGCTAGAGATGCCATGTCTTATATCAACTTGGCAGGATAGAGAACAACTTCTGAGAATTACAACTACTGTGAAAGCAAAATGCTTAGTTTCTCATGCAGAAGTATTTGATTGGAACAATATGAATAAAAAAGAGTTGTTAAATCGCCAAAAAGATGTGCAATTTGTAGAGTTAGACTATATAGATACTGAATGTGATGATATTCGTGCTTATTGAATTAACTAAAACAATAAATTCCAGTTTTTATTTTTACCGTTTTTTACATAAAGGGGTAGCCCCCAACCCATCAAGCTAATATTTTGATGTCCCCTAAAACAAAAATTTTATCTCTTCACAGTTAGTTGTCTATGAGAATTGAGTTCATTTTTTTATTTTGGATATTCGCTTTTCTTAGCTTGATGTCAATGTGGTTCTACCCATAATAATGTTACAAAAATCTTTCAAATAGCTCTAACTTGCACAATGCTTCCCGTTAATATAATACGCTGATTCTGTGAAAACCGTAAATACAACCTCTACTTCTGGAAGTCCAAAATCCATTACATATGTAGTAATGGCCTTGGCAAATCGAT
>NZ_JBFTMD010000038.1:0-30999 GCF_056396785.1 Bacillus sp. 05T21
GGATTAAATAACTTTATTATTGATTTTTGAGTGCAAATGCAATTAAATGGATAGAAATTAAACAACTTTAAAGAGCCTTAGTACAATAAAATGTGCAAGGCTTATATATATTTCATAACAAAATTCAATAACTTTATTATCACTTTACAAAAATAGTAATGACTAATCCAGATTAACATCCATCCGATTCACAATTACATATACCAATATGTTAAATGGCTAAATAATACAAACGGTATGAAGAGAATTTCTATTCTTTTCATACCGTTTTAAATTTGTTTATAAGTTCATACGAAATTCGTGGAAAGATGGTAGCATCTCTTTTATAAATAAGTCTCAAAAGTTACCATACCTGATAAAGGAAATATTAATGTAACTCTAGTTCCTTTATTCATTTCAGATTCAATGCCAATTTTCAATCCTAATTTTGAACACAGTTTTTCGCATAAATACAAACCCATTCCTGTACTTTTGCTAAATCTCCTGCCATTCTCTCCAGTAAATCCTTTTTCAAAAACTCTATTTATATCTTTAGTTATTATCCCTACTCCATTATCCTCTATGGTTAGTATTACTGAGTTAGCTTTCTTAATTGAGTATATACGTATCATTTGTTCTTTGTTATTTGAGTACTTTATAGAATTTCCTATTATTTGATTAATAATAAATTCAATCCATTTTCCATCACTATATACGATTTCATCAATATCCTGTATGTCTAATTTTATTCTCTTATGAATAAAATCCCTATAGTTTCTTTTAATTACATTCCTTACTACATTATCAAGGTTGATTGGCTTTATAATATAGTCTTTATTAACGTTACTGCTTCGAGAATAATACAGAACCTGTTCTACAAACCCCTCGATTCGATCCATTTGAGAGTCAATTTTATTAGTTACTTCATTTTGATTATTTTCAATTATTAGCTTTGTAGAAGCTATCGGTGTCTTAATTTCATGCACCCATGTCTCTATATATTCTCTGTAATCTATTTGCATATCTCTATAATATTTTACATTTTCATGCATATCTCTACTTATTTCTTTCAGTATAGCGTTAAGCTTTTCCCCATGTATAAAGTTTGCTTCCTTTACTACCTCTGGAAGTAAGTATTTTTTCTCCAAGTTTTCTAATATACCATTAATCTCATTATAATAATTTTTACATTTTATAAATTCTATAGCCATATATGAAATCAATGGAAAAAACCAAATACAAAAGACAAAGAATATTATAATGAACTGAACATTCGCAGTCAGCAATATACCTGCTAGTATAATAAATACCAGTACATTAGATAGTATTACTACCATTTTATCTTTAAAAAATTCACCTATATTCATGGCATTATATACCCTAACCTTCTTCTTGTTGCAATTGGATTTTCTATACCTATCTCTTCAAGCTTTTTTCTTAATCTATTTATATTAACAGTTAAAGTGCTATCATCCACAAAATAATCAGATTTCCATAAGGTTTCCATGAGTGAATCTCTTTTTACAATATTACCGCGATTATTTATTAAGCATGAGAGTATTTTAACTTCATTTTTAGTTAACTCTACAGACTTTTCTTGATAAGTAACTGTTGCATTTGAAAGATTTAAATTAAAATCTCTATAAATTAAGATATTATTCGTCTTTAAATCTCCAGATGTTCTCCTTAAAATGTTTGTTACTCTTGCTAATAGTATTTCTGTATTATACGGCTTTGTTATAAAATCGTCTGCTCCTAAATTCATACTTATTAGTTCATCTACATCACTATCTCTGCTTGTAACCATGAAGATTGGAACATCTGAAGTTTTACGTATTTCTCTGCATATATAATAGCCATCAAACACAGGAAGATTTATGTCTAGTAATATAAGGTCTGCATTCTCACTTTCTATATATTCGATAATATGATTAAAATCTGTGGGAGCCTTTACTTCATATCCATACTTTATAAAAAAATTTTGTAATTCTTCTCTGATGATTTCATCATCTTCAATCAGAATGATTTTTTTCATGACTTTTCCCTCCCTATACAGAATATAAGGCTATTACATCTTGAGAAACAAGGTGTAATAGCCTTAATGAGCATTATAAAATCAAGTATTACTTTTTACAATATTTTTATAACCGACATATGTCGTGTAGAAATATATTACATAAACTACAAGAAATACCAAGCCAGTCATCAATGCTGGTAAAGTAATGTCTACTTGTTGAAATGCGTTAATAAAATCATTGACTACATAAATTCCAACTGCAGAATGAATTAAAGCAAGAAAAACTGGAAGACTGAAGTATACGAAAGTTTGAATGAAAATCGCTTTGTCGATCATTGTTCCGTTTGAACCAATTCTCTTCAAAGATTTATATCGATCTATGCTATCACTGGCTTCTGATAATTGTTGAAGAGCTAATACAGCCATACTCGTTATTAAAAATACAATACCTATATATATCCCAATAAACAGTACGATAGTTTTCATTCCCTTACTTTCTGCACAAACTTCATCCTTTGATTTGCCTGCTATACGATTAATATTTAATTTCGGGCTATTTTCGTCATACAAGCTCCGTGCAACGTTATCATATTTTTTATTATATTCTTCTCTATTTCCATCTAAATAATTTACATTAAGTACGGATTCAATAATTTTGTAGTCTGATAAAAAATCATCATTTATAACGATTTTGAAGAAATAAGGTTGCGTATCAGAAGTGTAAAGACTCTCTTGTATAATTTTAGCGTATTTTACCAGATATTCTTTTTCTTTAATATTCACCTTATTGCTATTTTTTAATCTTTCATTTATCGAATTAAGCAACCGCTTATCATTTGATAAAAGTAAAACTTCATTGTTATTTAAAGTGATTTCCTTTTCACCTTTAAGATTTAAAATTTTATTATAATCAGATACTTTAATGAAATGCATACCGCTTTTCTTATAATCTTTACGTACTTCCGGTACTAAGTCCCCCACTTCCATCCCTGTTGGATATACATTATAAGATACATATTTTTCGTTATTACTTATTTTAAAATTAGCTTTATTTAATACGTCTTCTATAGTGTAACTTTCATCCTTATTCTCCAACGTAATACTGGCATCAAATGGTGTTACTTCTTTCGTTGTTGCGTCCATCATTCTGTTAAAGCTGATTCCTGTAGATAGAGCCACCATTGTAAGGCATAACATTAAACAGATTACAGACATGGATATAAAATTTGTATTAACCTTACTATTTATTTGTTTGATGATAAATATATTTAACCCTTTAAAATAGATTTTTTTATTCTTCTTTACAACATATAATATAAATCCAGATAAACTAAAGAAAAACAGCAATGTACCTAATATGCCAAGTATGATCGATACCATGAGCATAGGATTATTATAATTCAATCCGATTTTTAGTACAGTCACATATGCATATCCAAGTGATGCTACACACATAATAAATGTGATTACATAGATAAGAGGATTTCTAAATTTTACATCTTCGTTTTTTCTACCTGCTGTTAACAAATCAATTATTTTGTATTTAGAAACAACATATACATTAAATAACATAACAAGTAAAAACATGATTCCAAAGTATAATACGCTTTTACCTATAGCACCTGTTGAAATTGCAAATTTATATTTATTGATGGGCAAGTCAAATAGCTTTAATGCAAATGTAGATAACCCCTGCGATACTCCAATACCTATTATAAGTCCACTCACTAAAGATATAACACCAACTAGAAATGTCTCTGTTACTAATATTCTGGATATGTTTCTTCTTCCCATACCTAAAGTCATGTATATTCCTAATTCTTTTTTACGTTTTTTAATTAAGAAATTATTTGCATACAATATTAAACCACCTAATATTACGGATACAAATACTGACACATTTGAGATAGCGTTCATTACTGTAGGCACATACTTTCTATCTGAAGCGTTAATTTCCATAAGTGCCTTTTGTGATTCTATTGAGTTAAAGCTATAAAATATACAAACAGCCAGTGTTAGTGTTAAGAAATATATTGCATAATCTTTAAAACTTTTCTTTACATTCCCAATAGCAATCTTAGAGTACATTATTATCATCACCTCCAAGAAGAGTTATAACTTCGATAATTTTAGTAAAGAATTCTTTTCTGGAATCATTCCCTCTTACCAACTCGATAAATATTTTTCCATCTTTAATAAAAAGTATTCTACGAGCATAGCTTGCTGTAAATGCATCATGAGTAACCATAAGTATTGTAGCTTTTAAATCCTTATTTAGACTTCCAAATCTTTCGAGTAATAATCTAGCTGATTTAGAATCTAACGATCCTGTTGGTTCATCTGCAAGTACTAAAGATGGATCTGTTACGATAGCTCTTGCCGAACCAACCCTTTGTTTTTGTCCGCCTGACATTTGATAAGGGTATTTGCTTAATACTTGTTCAATGTCTAAATACTTTGCAACTGCTTGTATTTTTCCATCAATTTTTGAACTTTTCTCACCTTTTATTGTTAACGCCAGGGCAATATTTTCATAAGCAGTAAGGGTATCTAATAAATTAAAGTCCTGAAATATAAACCCTAATTCATTTTGTCTAAACTTATCTAGTGACTTTGATTTTAACCGAGTAATGTCACTATTATTTATCATTATTTTTCCCGTAGTAACATTATCAATAGTTGATATACAGTTAAGTAATGTAGTTTTTCCACTTCCTGAAGGCCCCATTATCCCAACAAATTCTCCCTCATCTACCTTAAAACTAATATTATCTATAGCCTTTGTTACATTATCTTTATTACCATAATATTTTTCAATTTTTTCTACACTTAATATATTTCGCATTAATAATTCTCCTTTTTCATTATAAAAATTCTTTAACTCTCATTCATTTATGTAACTAATTTTATATAATTTCATTTATAGTATCGATGGAATTACATTTCATTAACATTACATTTTTGTTATATTGAGTGATACCTCTACATATAAGTTATCAGAAATCGCGATGGTATAAGTAAGGATTATTCGATGCCTTACCAAAGAGGCAGATAAATGTAGGGGTATCGGTTCTGGTGCAAAAACGATAAGACTTATGTAATTAGTAGAAATAAACAAACTGGTTACGGCGTAACAACAGCTCTATTTAAAAGACATGGATTCATAGTCATTTCGGGAAAATTGTACGTTTAGACACAATTTGGACACAAAATAACCGATTCCCTTTACGTTAAGGAATCGGTTGTTTTTTTACTGTTTAATGATTGTGATTTAGTCTCTTTCTAATCCCAAAATAATACCTATACCGTCAATGGAAAATTTAAGGTCCTTACGTTTGAACTCATTCATCTCGTATTTCATCCCACTTTTAAGCGACTTCTTCCATTGAATAGAAGCGGTAAAAGGATAAAAAGACTAATCAATGTGATTATCATGAAAAAGACTACTGCAACAAGATTTATTATTAGTGGAAGTAAGTAAACTATAATTGATATACACGAACCGTATAGAAAAATTGGTTCTGGTGCAAAAATAAAATAAAAGAGAATACAGCGCATATATTCCTAACGGAATCGTATCTTATGCTGCAAGTCCAAACAATTGATGGATGAATTCTTTCTGATTTTGGACAGACTGGTCCCGTAAAGCAATCTGTTCTTTTTTAATCATATGCATGGCTTCTACTCCAGAAAGAATGGATGTAGCTGTGGCGAAAGATTTAAGACCTAGCATAGAACGGATTCGCTTCTTTATAAAACGATGATCTTGTTCTACTATGTTATTCAAGTACTTTTGTTGTCTAAGTCGCATACCGTTAGGTATGCTTTTTTCTTTTTTCAACTGTTCAATTGCTATAGGATAAGCTGGATTCTTATCGACTGTTATCACACGTGGCTTTGAAACATGAAAAGCCCGCAAAGCTTTCTTGAAAAAGCGCTTTGCAGCCTTATGATCTCTTGTTTTGCTTAGGCAAAAATCGATTGTGTTTCCGTTCGAATCAACAGCACGATACAGGTACATCCATTGACCTTTTACTTTGATATATGTTTCATCGACTCTCCAAGAGCCATTTATTTGTTTGAGGTAACGTCGGATCCGCTTGTCCAATTCAGGACCATACTGATGAACCCAACGCATAATCGTTGTATGAGAAATGGATAAACCCCGTTCCTCCATCATTTCCACCAAATCGCGAAAACTTAGGTTGTACCGTAGGTACCAACGTACAGTTAATAAGATGATGTCTGGTTGATAATGTTTCCACTTAAATAAATTCTCCTTTTCCATACTGATCACACACCTTTTATAGAGTAGTACTATCAGCATTTCCAAGTTTGATAGACCATTTTCATATACTTCAAAGTTTTTGCACCAGAATCCGGAGTAAACAATAGTAATAACCATCAGTAAACTATTATTTTGGGTCCTGTACTGGCAAACTACTAAAAATCAATTCAGCAATTTTTACATATCCTTTTGAGTTTGGATGAATTAAATCTGTAGACCAAAGCGTATTGTCATTAACTAAATGATGATTCCAAAAGTCAACATGATGAAGCTTATACTCTCTACTCAGTGAAAGTATAACTTCATTTGCCTCTAATAATTGTTCTTTTAATACTTGTTTTTTTTCAGAAGAAAAAGGAAGCCGAACTGTAAAATCTGGAAGGTTTGCTATAATAATATCAGCATCTGTTTTACTTAATGTATCTATCATAAATTCCATATCGTTCTTATATGCATGATGATTCCAACGTCGTTTTAAAACATCATTTGCGCCTGCAATTAGACTAACCAAATCTGGATTAAAAGTTAATGCCTGTTCCAATTGCTGCGAGCGAATTTCTTTAGTTACTAATCCACGCTTTGCAAGATTAGCATACTTTAAATCGTTTACACACAGTTGAACAAAATGATCTACCCAGCTGTTTAATGCTAT
Source organism: Bacillus sp. 05T21 (assembly GCF_056396785.1). Classification (NCBI taxonomy): domain Bacteria; kingdom Bacillati; phylum Bacillota; class Bacilli; order Caryophanales; family Bacillaceae; genus Bacillus; species Bacillus sp. 05T21. The sequence continues at coordinate 6,937 of NZ_JBFTMD010000038.1, forward strand.
TCCCTCAACTTCATCCCCTATCCCCTCTGTAAAACTATCACCTATTGCTACAAAACGCTTCCACATATCTAGTCCCCCTTTTTTATTATTGATATCTACACTATAAAATAGCTCACAGCGTAATTGTGTCTCCTAAATTTTTTCAATTCCAATTAAATTACATAGATAATTTTTAAGTTTTAAATTTTCGAGAAAATGTAACCAAAATCTATAATCATTCTGTGATTTTCTTTTTCACATCTCTAAAAATTGAATTAACTCAGGCAATTCTAGTACCTGCGATACTGTAATTAACAGCCCCATGGCAATAAATTGATTTGCTTTTGCTTCTGCTTCTCCATTTTGATAACCTGCTTTTTGCAATCTTTCAGTAAGAAAGACATAAATCATGCGAAATTTCTCTCTCACATGTTCTCGGATTATAGGTTCGGCTATAGAATGAGCTTGCATGACCATAGTTAATTCACTTCGATGTGTTTGTAGAATGTGCATATATGTCTTTCCCATGACATGCATTAATTGAGTATCACATGCTTCCACTTCAGAAAAAGCATCATAAATGCGAAGAAAGGCACGATCAATGACAGCCATAAATAGCTCCTCTTTATTCTTGAAGAAATGAAACACATAGGGTTGTGTTACACCTACTGCTTTTGCTACTTGTGATGTTGTTGTCTTGTAATATCCAAACTTTGCAAATATACTAACAGCTACATCAATAATCTGCTCTTTTCGGTTTTCTTTAATTACCATAATTCACCTCATTTATTTATTGATAAATAAATAATAACTAACAAAGAAAGAAAAATCAAATAATTCTAGTAGGGATAGTTATTACGAGATTTTACCGTAATGTTGAATCACCCTTATTTAAAAAGTCATTTAGAAATATAAACGGGACAACATTTAGGCATGATATTTTAATTAATGAGAAAAAGCATACTTCTATAAGGTTTTATTACTTCTTGCAATAAACATGAATGTAAATTCCTATTCGCTGAAATGATTTTAATATAGTAGCATCCTCTACACTGGACATAACCATTATGTTTACTAATATATACACTTTTTAAAATTGTATCTGTTTAATAAAACTTTTCAAAATTTGCGAAGGCTGCTTTTTTTTACAAATTACCCATCCATAAGAAATTTGTTCTAGATTAGGAATAATTAATTCAATAGGGACAATTTCTTTTTGATTATGTAATTTATTTTTTCTAGAAGAATATTCAAGTTTTATGGTGACCCCTAACCCTTGTTTTATGGCATTTTGTATGGATAGTGTATTGTTCGAAATGAAAAGAATATTCCTTTCTCCATCATGAGAAAACAAATTATTTATGTTATCCCGAATTAGCTCATCATCATATAAAATTAAATTTTGATCTATCAACTGTTCAGGAGTAATTGATTTTTTTAATGACAGTGGAGAGTCCTTATGAACACCAGCGACGATTTTAGCGTCTAATAATTTTTCAAATAAAAAATCCGTACGTGTTCCCCACAAACTATCTGATATAGCAATAAAACCAATATCAATGCTCCCTTTTTGAAGATCATCTAATATATTGTTTTGTGCCTTTTCATACATTTTTATTTTCACTTTCGGATGCTCTTTTTTAAAATTTGCAATAATATCTATTAGCACATGCATTGGTCCTGGTATTGTTGCAATTTTTAATTCCCCATTTAATGTATTACTGTAGATTTGCGCCTCTTCTTTTAATTCCTTCACTTGCCTCAAAATCTCATTTGCCTTCCGAATAATCATGTTACCTTCTGAAGTTGGAATAACTTTTAAACCACGAGATCGTGTAAATAACTTCATTCCGAGTTCTGCTTCAAGTAAAGAAATAGATTTACTAATTGCAGGCAAAGTGACATGAGAATTTTGAGCTGCCTTCGTAAGAGACCCAGTTTTCGCTACTTCCACAATATACTCCATTTGTTCAAAGTTCATAGTTCTCCCCCTTTATTAATTAAAATTTAACTATAAGTGAATATTTCTAAATTTTAATTAATTATGGATAAGTTTACAATAAAAGCAGATATTATTTTTTAAAAGATAGAATGAGTCGCATTACAATTCATATTTACTAAGAAAAAAGGAGTGGAATTTTATATGTGTGGAATTGCAGGATGGATAGACTGGTCTAAAAACCTTTCAGATCAACAAGAAACGTTAAAAAAAATGACAGATGCTATTATTCACCGAGGACCTGATGCAGAGGGATTTTGGTTTTCAGAACGAGCAGCATTGGGTCATCGACGTCTCATCGTCATTGATCCAGAAGGTGGTCTTCAACCTATGATCTATCAAAATGGTACTAATACGATTGCTCTTACGTTTAATGGAGAAATCTATAACTATCAAGAGTTACGTGTTGAACTCGAAGAAAAAGGGCATATATTTAAAACTAAATCAGATACAGAAGTATTACTCCATGCCTATGTAGAATGGAAAGAAAACTGTGTACAACACTTAAATGGGATTTTTTCCTTTGGTATTTGGGATGAAAGATTAAAGCAACTTATGCTAGGTCGTGATCATTTAGGAGTAAAACCATTATTTTTTGCTCAACGTGGTAGTTCAATTCTCTTTGGTTCGGAATTAAAAGTCTTACTTTCGCATCCACTTGTAGAAGCAGAAGTGGATATTGAAGGTCTTTCTGAAATATTCTGTTTAGCACCAACGCGTACCCCTGGTCATGCTATTTTTAAAGATATACACGAAGTTCGTGCTGGCCATTATATTCTATTTACTGCAAGTAATACGAAAACAAAACAATATTGGAAACTTAAAAGTAAAAATCATACAGATGATGTAAACACAACTGTTGAACAAATTCGTACCATTTTGAAGGATACCGTGAAACGACAATTAATTGCTGATAAACCTGTAGTATCTATGCTTTCGGGAGGATTAGATTCTAGTGGTTTAACAGCTTTAGCAGGAAATGAGTTTAAAGAGCATGAAAAAACACTTCATACCTATTCCCTCACTTTTACCAATGAGGAGCAAGATTTTAAAGAAGATTTCCTTCGTCGCGATCGTGATGAACCTTGGGTAAAACGAGTAGCTGAACATGTTGGGACAGCCCATCACTCTGTCGAAATAAATTCAGACAAATTAATTAAAAATTTATTAATTCCCATGAGAGCTCGTGACTTACCAAGTAGTGGAGAGTTCGAAACCTCTCTCTATCTTCTGTTTACAGAAATGAAAAAGAACGCAACAGTATCTCTTTCAGGTGAATCAGCAGATGAAGTATTCTCAGGGTATCCGTGGTTCTATCAAGAACAATTTTTAAAGGCAGAAACTTTCCCTTGGATTAGCAACCATTCTCATCTTATAGATGTTTTATCACCAGATTTAAAAGCAAGGATAAAGCCAAAGCAATACCAAAAGCAAAAATTCCAAGAAGCAATAGATGAAATTGATTTTTTAGAAGGTGAAAATGAGTTGCAAATGAAGCAACGACAAATGTCTTATATGTTTATTACACGTTTCTTACCGTTTATGTTAGAACGTAAGGATCGCGCTAGTATGATGACAGGCTTTGAAGTTCGTGTTCCTTTCTGTGATTATAGGCTTGTAGAATATCTGTGGAATGTTCCATTTCAAATGAAGAGTATTGATAATATTGAAAAAGGCATTTTACGACGTGCTTTTCAAACTGTACTTCCAAAAGATGTGTGCTATCGTAAAAAAAGCGCATATCCAAGTACAAAGGATGCTGCCTATTTACAAGGAATTAGCGTGTGGATGCTAAATATATTAAATGATAAAAAATCACCCATCCTTCCATTTATAAACGTAGAAAGAGTACATGATATTGTAAAAGGAAAAGATAAAATTATTTTTGATAATGATGCAAAAACTTTAATAGATTACTTAATCCAGGTGAATAGTTGGCTGCAAGAATATAATATTAAACTTGTACAATTTAAGCATTCTTCCGAAAAATCTCCAACACTTTAGTTAGATTTGAACATTTTAAAACTAGCTTAAACATAAAGAGAGCTGAATTACAATCAATGTCCTCACTTAAGAACATTGATTGTAACCTTGGCAGCCTGCGCGATTAGTTCATTATCCATGGGTAGCATCTTCCTGGTTCTCTTGCAAAGTTTTTTACATGAAGCTACACTCTAGAAAACAGGATCTAGGAGAATCAGACATGAGATATTTTAAAGGAAAACAATTCAAAAAAGTGAAACCCGCTAGGGTTTATTTCGTATGAAAATCTTTCAATCAACTACACTTGTCCTTTAGAAAAAAGAAACAATCTCGTCTGAAATTGACTTTGCATAAGCTTAGCTTGATAAGCGATGTAGCGGTACCCCATCGCCATCAAGTTAAGCTTATGAAGCCCCCCTAAATGAAAATTTCATTTCTCTGTAGTTATTTATTTCAGAAGTAAGCTCACAGTTAACTATGCATCTTGTTTTGTTAAATAATAGGAACCACCTCCCGATTTTTGAGAGATGGTTCCTATTTATTTATTCACAATTCTATTATAGGAATTAATGGTTAACACGTAGTAAACAAGGTAAATTACACCATATGTTGTCATAGCGTAAACAAATGAAATGATATCTTGCTGTATGTCCATGCTATATTGTAATGATACCGACATTGTTAACATGGCTGCATTTAGTATCCCAATAATTAACGGAAGGAGAAATATAAATAATGTTTGTTTTGCTATCGTAGTCCGTACTTCTTTTTTATTTACACCTAATTTTCGTAAAATTTCATAGCGATTTTTATCTGAATATGCTTCTGTTAGCTGTTTGAAGTAAATAACACTTCCTGTTGCCACTAATAAAACTAATGCTAAAGAACTAACTACAAAGATTTTCATTCCTGTAAGTGCCTTTATTTTTTTATACTCTTTATAGAACGTACGCATATGAGTATCATTCTCTGCTAGCGTCATTACAATCTCAGATGTTTCCTTGGTTGTTTTTTCATCTGCTACTTTATAAGCTTTATATTTGATTGGACTGATTTGTTTTGCAACACTAGCAAACCTTGCATTATCAATTACAATGTATAAAAGCTCAGAACCAGAGGTTAGTCGTATCGCTTTTTTTTCTAACTTGTTGAGCTTAAAAGTAAAATTCCCCTCAGGTAACTGAATGTTGACTTTTTGATCAATAAAATCAGTGGCTGGTTGATTAATGTATTGTTGAAATGCTATAGCGTGCTCACCAGAAAGGTTTGGTATATCTCCTAATTTTAGGATTTTGTTCATTTTATGAAATCCACTTTCAGAAATCAAATTAACGGAAAGATCATTTTTATCTTGGAATGGTGCTGAAGTATTCCCTTTTACTTGAATAACCGGAATATCTAGTTGCGCTGTAATCGGATGTTCTTTGTCTTTTGAAATAACCCGTTTGATTTGATTGTCTGATGTTTCATCTTTTGAGAGATGAATATAGCTAAAAGGAGCTGTTTCATGAGCGTCTTTTTCAGTAATTGAATACTCAGAGAAACTCGCTTGAAGATATGGCAGTGCTACAGAAATTAGTAATGCTATAATTGTAAGCATAAGGGCATTCCCTTTTATACGATACAACAAGTGAGATGTTCCAATGATGTTAATCCCTTTATAGTAGTTCGGTTTATTTTTTTGTGCACGCTTTAGTAAATACACAGTTAAAGAACGAAATAAGAAATATGTTCCAATAGCAATAAGAGGCATAGAAAGCATAATTGCCCCGTTAAACATAAACCAATAACTACTTACCAGTAAAATAATCGAAACTACAGCAGAAACAATAGATGCTTTTGGTACTTTCTCCCCTTTTTTCTCTGCTTGGAATAATTCAATTAATTTAAAGCGATAAATTAAAAGATACGATTGAAGGGATGTAAAAATTGTAATGACCGTAAATGTAATAGTGGTAGTCATAATTGCTTCCATTGGAATGCTAAAACTTACATCGACCGGAGCACCTACGAGTTTAAGAAGTAACATGATAAACAATCTGGATAATATGACCCCTAATACGAGCCCGCATACTAAAGTGATAGCCCCAATAATTACATTTTCAAAAAATAGCATTCTTGCGATGTTTTTTTTTCTCACACCAAGTAAGGAGTATAAACCTACTTCTTTTTTACGTTTTTTTGTGAAGAATGCATTAGAATATCCGATGAAAACCGCTACGAATCCTATTAAAACGAAAGAGGTTTGTGACATTGTACCTTCCATATTATTAACGGCATTTTTAATTTCTGGTGTATACAATAATGAGTTGAAAGTATAGCAAACCACGACACTAATCACCATAGAGAAAATGTATAGAAGGTAGTTGTTTAAATTCCCTTTAATATTTTTTTTCGCTAAACTAAATAACGTCACTTGTACCACCTCCAAGAATGGACAATACATCTAATATCTTTTGGAAAAAATCTTTGCCGGAAGAATTCCCCTTTACGAGTTCGGTAAATAGAGTGCCATCTTTAATAAATAACACGCGTTTACAATAACTAGCTGCAAAGGCATCATGTGTTACCATGAGGATGGTGGCTTTATCTTCTTGACTTAAATTTTGTAAGCTCTCCAATAAATCTGCTGCCGATTTTGAATCGAGTGCTCCAGTCGGCTCGTCAGCTAAAATTAAGCTGGGTTTAGATACCATCGCTCGTGAAGCAGCTGTGCGTTGTTTCTGCCCCCCTGAAATTTGATACGGGTATTTATCTAAAATGGAACGAATTCCAAAGCGCTCTGAAATCTCGTTAACTCTGTTTTCTATTTCTTTTACATTCATTTTTGCTAGTGCAAGTGGCAGCAAAATATTATCTTTTACTGTTAACGTATCTAATAAATTGTAATCCTGAAAAATGAAACCGAGTTTATCCCGCCTGAATGCAGATAATTGTTCTTCTTTCATGTTTAGTATGCTCGTCCCATCAATCAAAATCTCACCGGATGTCGGCCGATCTATGGTCGCCAAAATATTTAAAAGTGTGGACTTCCCCGCACCTGAAGGTCCCATAATCCCAACAAACTCACCTTCGCGAACAGTTAAATCAATATCATGTAATGCAGTAAACGTATTTCCTTTTGCTCCATACATTTTTTTAATTTGTTTTGCGTCTACTATTGATTTCATATATATTTCCTCCATTAAAGAAGTTATTTTTTCTTACAGGCTTTATTCTATATGGTGTAACCCTTCAATAACCTTACAGTTGTTTATGTTAACCTTACAGTTTTGTCACCTTAGAACAAATATCCCTTTTTTCTTTATTTTTTCCACTATAATGTGATATAGACGATTATGCCATCGTAATTTAATGCAGCAGTATGAACACGTAACATATAACACAAATTATCAATAATATACGATTTTGGGGGATAAATCATGAAAATTATGATTGTCGAAGACGAAAAAACGATTAGAGATATGTTGGGAGAGACAATAGAAAAATGGGGATTTACTACAGTAAAGGTAGAAGATTTCGACCAAGTATTATCAATTTTTCTTAAAAATAGTCCTCACCTTGTACTATTGGATATTAATTTACCATCATTTGATGGATTTTACTGGTGTAATAAAATTAGAGAAACTTCAAAAGCGCCGATCATTTTTCTTTCATCTCGTAATACACCAATGGATATGGTAATGGCGATGAATATGGGCGGGGATGATTTTATTAATAAACCGTTCCACACAGATGTTTTAATGGCAAAGGTTAATGCGCTCCTACGTAGGACCTATACGTATATAGAAGACATAGAGTTGAAAGTTATTGAGCATGATGGAATTGTGCTCAACCTTAAATCCTACAATCTGTCTTATGAGAATGAAGCGATTACACTAACAAAAAATGAATTTATTATTTTAAAACTTCTCATGCAAAATAAAGGGACTGTTGTAAGCCGAACAAAGATAATGCGCAGTCTTTGGGCTGATGAAAGATTCGTGGACGAAAACACCTTAACGGTTAACATTGCACGGATACGCAAAAAATTTACTGACCTCGGTAAAGACGGTTTCATTACTACTAAGAAAGGCTACGGGTATATCATTTTATGAGTTTTTTCGAATATATAAAAGACAAACGATTCTTTTTCATACTGTACTTCACTTTAATGTTGTTTGTTTCATTAATTATGGTTGTAAACGATAGTCGGAATCTCGTTCTTCAAAATCTGCTCTATACTCATGTTATTTGTTTCCTCTCTTTAAGTCTGTATATTACTATAGGATATTATTACCGTAGGTCCTTTTACCTAGAACTAAATGATTTAATTGAGAGTCAGAAAGAAGACTTTCCTGTAGAAATGCTTGAACCACAAAATTATGAACAAGCTTTATATGTCAAAATGATAAAAATAGTAAGGGACAATCATTCTAAGCAACTTCAAAAGTTGATTCACGAGAAAGTGGATCACCAAGATTTTATTATGTCCTGGGTTCACGAGGTAAAGCTTCCAATTGCCGCAAGTAATTTACTCATTGAGAACAGTACAGGAAAAACAGTAGATTTTCTTGTAGATAAGTTTGAAGATGAGCTGAACAAAATTGATAATTATGTGGAGCAGGCTCTTTACTATTCACGGATTGACTCGTTTTCTAAAGACTATTTCATTACAGATATACAGTTGAATCAAATCATTAAAGAAAGTGTAAAGAAATATGCCAAAATCTTTATCACGAAACGAATTCACTTTCATATGGAGGAAGCGCAGAAATTCGTTCAAAGCGATAGCAAATGGCTTGCATTTATCATAGACCAAATTACTGCAAATGCTTTAAAGTATGTAAATGATGGTGGAGATATTTTTTTCCGTTTTGAGGAGGATCATAAAGAGAAACGATTGCTTATTCAAGATACAGGCATTGGGATAAAGCAAGAAGATATACATCGTGTGTTCGAAAGAGGATTCACAGGTTCTACTGGAAGAACACATACAAAATCTACTGGGATGGGACTGTACCTTGTAAAACAAATGGTTTTGAAATTGGGACATGATATTTCTATTCAATCACAAGAAGGAAAATATACAAGGGTTACTATCCATTTCCCAAAAATAAGAAATTATTATCATTTCCTATAAAGAGTAGACCAGGAATGCCTTTAGAATAATCTTAAAAATTATTAAAGTATTTCTATATGTAAGGGGCCCGCCACATGCCCATCAAGCTAATATTTTGAAGTTCCCCCTAAACGAAATTTTCTTTCGTTACAGTTAGCTACTTATAAGAGTTTAAATCTTTTTTCGTTGGGAGAACAATAAATTTCTTAACTTGATGGTGATGGGGTACCGCCAGCTTTTTGGAAAAACCCCACGCTAAGAGCATGCAAGATTTTTTACAGCTTTTTGGCAAATCCAATAACAAACAAGAACCCTAAAACCGCGCCAGGATAGGAATGTATAAAAAAATGCATAGATCCATAGAACAAAAAAAGAAGGTTCCCTTGTAAGAGTAGGGTTCCCCTCTTTTCCTTGCTACTGATAATGAGACGTTTTGTTAACAGAACATGAATAGAGTATTCATTAAAAAACTTTAATACAAAGAAGCTTTACCATGATAATCTAATCTTATAAATATATATAAAGAGAGGACTGGCTATGTTGAACAGTCAAAATTGGATTAATAACTGGAACGAAACGTTTCATCAAATAGAAAAAATTAAAGGGGAGATTGAATCTTTCATTGTTGAAAAATCAGCAACAGAAGAAGAAATTAAATTAATAGAACAACAATTAGGTTATCCTCTCCCTATTAGCTTCAGAGGGGTTTTAGTGAAATTTTCAAAGCAAGTAGAGCTTAGATGGTCCTTTCCAGATGAACTTTCTATACCAGCTGAATTTGATGCTATCTTTGCAGGTGAACTATGTTGGAATTTAGATTCGATTGAGGACTTAACAGAAGTTGCAGATAGCTTAAAGGATGTAGGAGATAATTATGGTGAAAACTTACGACAAAAATTAGCATTCTATACCGTTGCCAACGGTGATTATCTTGCTTTAGATTTGAATTCTAATAACGAAGATGCAGCTGTTATTTACTGGGATCATGAAGAAGATTCAGTCACTTATGTAGCAGATAATTTTATTGAGTTTATTGAAAAGTTTACTGATTTGCATTTAATTGGGGCTGAGATCTGGCAATGGGAAACCTTCATAGATTCAAAGGGCATAAATACAGATAGTGAAATAGCACAAAAATGGAAAAAACTCTTCACAGAACTTTAAAACATAGGCACTTTTAACTTCCGAGAACGATAATTATGTAAATGAGCTGTCCAAATGGATGGCTTATTTTATTTTTTGCTTAGCGTGGGGTTTTTCCAAAATGCTCGCGGTGCCCCATATAAACAAAAAAGGACAAACTCTCCAAGGGGAAAAGTTTGTCCAAAACCATGACCTCTTTGATTCAACAATATAAATTGCAATTCCTCTAGGAATCTTTCGTCCTTTTTCATATCCCATTATTTTACATGAGAACCAACAATAGTGACCTAGAATAATGACTTAATACTTGCAAGAACAGTAAGTATCCCTATAACAATGACAAATACATTGCTCATTTTCCCTCTATATTTAGCTAGTACAGGCACTTTACGAATTGCATACATTGGTAATAGACACAAGATAGCAGCAACTAACGGACCGCTAAGGGCATCAATGATTCCAAGAATACTTGGATTTGTATAAGCAACATACCAGCATGTTAATACGACAAAAGTAAGAATCATTGTCTTAACTGTTTTTTCTCCTATATCTTTCCCACTTTTTTTACCGGACTTGATAATCATGTCACGCATTACCTCATACGCTCCTATATAATGGCCAAGGAAAGATTTTGTAATAGCCACAAACGCAATGATAGGAGCCGCAATAGTAATTACTGGCGAATTAAGCTCATTAGCAAGATATGATAGGATTGACAAGTTCTGTTCTTTTGCCACCTTAAGATCATCTGGAGTCAAACTTAAAGTACTGCTCCAAACAAAGAACATTACAACAACGAATGTCATGATATAACAAACTTTTTGTATTTGAGCACACTTGGCATCAGTAGCATCTATTCCATACGTAGCTCTCTGTTTCATAACGAATGACGAAATCATAGGAGAATGATTAAACGAGAATACTATGATTGGTAGTATCATCCATATTGTTCCAAAATATCCCGTTCCAGTTGAAGCAGTAGAAACACTTGAAAAACTTAGCATTGACGTATTCCACTGTGGAATTAAAGATATTGCGATAAAAAGTAGAGAAACAATGAAAGGATATACTAGCATGCTCATTATCTTTACAGTAATATCTTGACCAAAATTTAGTATAGCGATAAGACCGAGTACTAATACAAGCGATAAAATGGCCCTTGGAGGCTCCTGCATGTGCAATTGATGCACGATAAAACTACTTGCAGTATTTGTAAGTGCAACCGAATACATCAGCACGATCGTATAAATTGAGACGAAATATACTATGTTAAAAATGATACTTGCCTTATTTCCGAAATACTCTCTTATAGTACCCGTAATCCCCTCATCAGCAGAATTAGAAGCGTATATCATTTTAGCAAGTGCCCTATGTGAGTAATACATAACTGGATATGCAAGTAATGTAATTAACAGTAATGATAATAAACCACCTGAACCTGCATTAATCGGTAAAAAGAGTACTCCTGCTCCAATTGCTGTTCCAAAGAGGCTCAATGCCCAGGTAGTATCCTGTTTATGCCACTTTTTAGGGTCTGGATATTTATCATTTTTTACTGCAGTATTTTCAGCTTGAAATTCTATGTTTTTTGCAGTATTCCCATTCATATAATAATTCCTCCTTGTGTTCTATTCTTACGTCTCTTTTTAAGGCTTAGGAATATAAATTGGTCTTGCTTACAATAATGTGCACCACATAGTGTATTAAGTTGATTAAAATCGATAAATTAGCTAGTCATCAAACTGACAGGTTTGTACTTACAAAATATACAAATTATTTAGCAGTACATCATAGTGATAATGACTCTCAATGTACAGATATCCTTAGGTGAACAATAGAGACTAGGATTGTTAACCATTTCACAATATTTCCGATAACTTTTTATTGATTTAAATGTTTGTCTCCAAAGATTTTATTTTTAATGGCAATCCCTGTAGGTGTGGCCGCAATACCGCCTAAACCTGTCTCTCTTAATTCGCGAGGCATCTGTCTTCCAACTCTATACATCGCTTCAATAACTTCGTCAGAATTGATGATATTTTTTACGCCTGCTAATGCTATGTCCGCTGCTGCTAAAGCATTTGCCGTTCCAATGGCGTTTCTCTTTACACAAGGAATTTCTACCAAACCAGCGACCGGATCACACACTAAACCGAGTAAATTTTGCAATGCGGTTGAGAAAGCTTCAGAAGATTGCTGTGGCGTTCCACCCGCTGCTTCTACCGCTGCTGCAGCCGCCATCGCTGAGGCACTACCTACTTCAGCTTGACATCCTCCGTACGCTCCTGAAATACAAGCGTTGTTTGCGACTATTGTTCCAAATATCGCTGAAGTGAATAGAAAATGAATCATATCTTCATGACTTAACTGCAACGTATCTTTAATACTAAATAGAACTCCTGGGATTGTCCCACTTGCACCTGCTGTTGGAGTTGCACAAATAGCCCCTAATGCAGCATTTACTTCATTAACACCGATAGCACTTTGGATCCCTAACACCATCAAGTCTCCAGAAAGAGTTTTCCTATTTGCTCGATAGTTTTTAATTTTAACAGCATCACCTCCGGTTAAACCGGTCGGAGAAAATACCCCTTCGCCCTCGATACTTTTATTTATGGCATTTTCCATAGTCGCTAAATTTCTTTCCATTTTACTCCAAACTTCTTCATAAGAAGTTTTAGTTTGTTCGATTTCCTGTTCAATTGCTAATTCATAAATTGGCTTTTGGCTTTTATTAGCTGCATCTACAATTTCTTTTATGGCCAAATACATATTTTTTCACTCCTTAATGTAACTAAAGAATAATGAGATTAGCTTTATTTCTTAAATTTCCTAATTCCTTCTGAAGATTACCAGGCAATAGCGAATCCAAAGCGAATGCATATAAATATTTTTCGTTTTCTTTTAAACTATGAAAGTTGTTAATTTCCACATCATATTGTTTAAAGATCATGCGTAAGACAAATTCAAAGTCAGCTCTTTCTGAAATTGCAATAATAACCGGCAATGGCCCATTCAGATTTAAACTAAATCCGTCAATTTCAACATGTTTGATTTCAATTAATCCACCGCCAACCGAAATCCCCATCGTTCTAATACTTCGATTTTCATCCTCTAAATATACATCTGCCGTATTTGGATGGCCAGCAGGACTATCACCTGCTTCTTCAATAAAGGTAATTTCAATTCCTTTAGATTCTGCTATTTTAATAGCATCTGGCACTTTGCTGTCATCGGCAGCAAATCCTAATATCCCAGCAATAATTGCAAAATCAGTTCCGTGACCTTTATGGGTTTCAGCAAATGATTCATAATACCTTACCACGACTTTTTTTGGTAGACCTTGAAATAATTTATTGGCTACTGTTCCAATAGCCAAAGCACCTGCAGTATGTGAACTTGAAGGACCTATCATTATGGGCCCAATCACATCAAAACAACTTTTGTATTTAACAACCTTTTTTTCTTTAATAGATGCTACATTCATGTTCATATAAGCACCCCCATAATTTATTATTTTTAATTGCAGTTGAATCTAAGTTACTAAAATGACTGATTCAAAACAAGACCTCATTGAATGCGCTTTCATTCTCGTGTCAAATACACTTTTCCTTTTGATCACATACCTTTCTTAGAGTAATCATGTCAGTATGTCCAAATTTAAAAGGTTACTTACAATGTCATTAGGATTTTTGCAAAAAAACTAGGTTTGATACTTTCTCTAGAGGTAATAAATTCTTTCTCGACGCCCTCATTATAGCTTGTATATTTATGAGTACAATATTTTTTTATTTTTAGAAAGATTGAATAAACAGAATCTTGAATGGGTAATAGATTACACTTAGCATGTAGCAATTGTGTCCTTTGTTTGAAGCTGTATTAGTTAGTAGAAAAGCAAAAATAACACAGAGTTCCTTTCATTAACACATTGATTATATTGGAAAATCATTATAATGATACTTATATTATCCTTTGTTGAAACATTTAATTTTGGACATGAAAGCTGTTGCAATAAATGATTAATATAGATAGCAAGTAATAAATTAATGAACTATAAAATCATTTTTGAATATTAATCATTAATTTTGCATTAATATTTATTTTTCAGAAAAAAGGAACTTCTTTTTACAATCTTAACTTAAAGTAATACTTTGATAATATCCAACAATTTACACCATCCCCTTTACAGTTATGGAAACCCTAATTAGATTTAAAAAGAGAGAAGAGCTCATCGATGCTCCTCTCTCTTTTTTATTTACTTAAGATTACTATTCAAATTGCTTATTGCATCTTTAAGCTGACTTTTAAATTATAAACTTTAATTTCCATACTTCTTTACAAGCCGATAAATGAAAAAAGTATATGTTCCTTCAAAATTAAGTTATAAAAGAGTTATGTTTTCCTGTAACATATTATTCATCCTTCTATTCACAGACAGTACGCTTCCACACTAAATAAAATCTCTCCGTAAACGTCCAATAGCTCTAAAATATACAAAAATTGAGAAATATGAAAAAGACACTCTTATGAGTGCCCTTCTTAGCAACCAAGTCCGCTGCAGCTATTACCATATCTCATATGAATTTCGCCTGTAAGAGGAAATTTTAAGTTCATATTTAATTATTAAAATAAACCGCACCAAAGTTTTCATTAAATCTTTTACACCAAACAGAAACCGCACCATATTCACTTACATCTATCCCTTCAGGAATTTCGTAGTTTTGGTCTCCTTTATTTCCCTTTAATTTTCCTAATTCAATATACTGATAGTTTTTCACGTCTTCATTATTTTTCAAACGATTTGTAGGAACTAATACAACTCGTACATCTGGCCCATTAGATGTTGCAAAATCAGAAAGTCGTAAAACACGTTTTCCATCCGCTAATTGGTAAATTTTTGCCGTTCCAGTTGTTTCATGGACACCGTTTTGAAACTGACCTTCCCTTATTACTCGATCACTTTGTTGCCTTACTTCAGTTGATTGTATCTCTGCTTGTGGCAATGATTCATTTACGTGCTTATCAATAAATAATTTCTCTGGTCGGAACAATGACCATAAAATCCCCAATACAATTATCAAACCACCTATAAGCCATACATATTTTCTTTTCATAAAGTAAAAAACCTCCTGTAACATACTGTGTAGTAGTATGTTAACAAGAAGGTCTTTCATTTTTCTAACGTAAATGTTACAAAAGTCTTTCAGCCGTCTTATTTTTTTACTGATGTGATGGGAAGAGTGAACCAAAATTCACTTCCCTGCTTACCATCTGCGCGATTCCTTACACCAATTTCCCCTTTGTGCATTTCAATCAATGATTTTGCAATAGCTAATCCAAGTCCGGAACCTCCAGATTGTGAACTTCTTGATCGATCTGTTCTAAAAAAACGTTCAAATACGCGTAATTGATCATTTGGAGAAATTCCCATTCCTTCATCCCGCAAAGTGAATTGGACCTGTTGAGTTGGTTTATTTTCCACTACAGTCAATTCAATTGTTCCAGAGATAGGAGAATATCGAATTGCATTATGTAATAAATTACCTATGACCCTTTCTATTTTACAAGGCATAATCAAAAGTCGAGGTAATGTATCAGGGACATCCAATTGCACATGGATTTGTTTGTCTCCTAATAAGATAGAATGTGACTCTAATACATCTAATAGAACTTTATCTAAATGTGTGAAACTTGGGTGAAAATCTACTTGCTCAAACTCTAACTTTGAAAGATCAAATAAGTCGTTAATTAATCCATTTAATCTTTCTATTTCTTTTAAAACCGTTGCTAAGTATTGCTTTTTCATTTCAGGATCTTCAATCAGGTTATCTTGTAATGCCTCTATCATCATTTGCATGCTAGCCATAGGTGTTCGTAAGTCGTGTGAGATATTGGTAATTAGCTCCTTACGAGAGTTTTCCTGTTCCTCTAACTTAGTAAACCCTTCTTCTAATTTTTTTGCCATCTGTTGAAAGGCTGTTGCCAATTCTTTAAACTCACGTGGTTCTTGCCCAATTATATACATCGTTTCAAAGTGTCTATCACTAAATTGTTTCGTCAATTTTATTAAATTTTGTATAGATCTCATGATAGGACGTGTCATTAGCCAATAAATAAACGTTGAAATAATGAATGCCACAAATGCAATTACTGTTAATAACCGCGTTTGTTCCGGTTCAAGTAACATTTTCGTATCACTATACCATATAGCAATTACCATAATACTAGTACTTAATAGATTCATGAGTAACAATTGAATACGTAATCTCATGTTTCATTTCCTCCATTTGGCTCAAAGCGATATCCTATACCCCAAACCGTATGAATCCAGCGATTCTTTATCGTATGCTTCTCGAGCTTTTCACGTAAACGACTCACTAACACGGTAACTGTGTTTGATGCCCCTTCATGTCCAAAATCCCAAATTAATTCAAGAAGCTGCGAGCGAGAAAATACTTGTTTTGGATGCTTTGCCATGAGATAAAGTACCTCAAACTCTTTCACCGTTAACTCCACTTCCTTATTACAAACAAGTACATATCTTGTCTTTGGATATATTTTTAAATCTGGAAACTCTATCACTTCCAATAAGGATTCTTTCGCTTGTATTTGTACATGGCTTCCTCTTCTTAGTATAATTTGAACCCTTAATACTAATTCACGAGGGGAAAATGGCTTTGTTAAATAATCATCTGCCCCCATTGTTAAGCCTAAAATTCGATCCCTTTCCTCTCCCTTAGCAGTTAACATAATAATAGGGACATTTGATTGTTGACGAATTTCCTCGCATAATTCCCATCCATCTTTTTTTGGCATCATCAAATCTAATATAATTAAATCTGGTTGATGTGTAAGAAATAAATCCCAACCTTCTTTACCATTTACAGCGGTATAAACTTCATATTCTTCTCTTTCTAAATACCGTTTGCATACTTCTCGAATATTTTCTTCATCTTCTACGATTAAAATTCTTTTCTTCATATACTATCCTCACTTCTTTTTCACCAATAACAAAAAATTTATTTTTTCTATTATCCAATAAAAATATCTTTATAGGTAAAGATATAAAAACTAATCACATAAATAAATCAGAATTCCACATTTCACCCTCGAAACGAATGAAAATTCGGAAAATAAATTATGTAATACAGATAGTAATCTTAACATTTGATTACTTATATGACTAGATAAGTATTTAAAATAGTAGTTACTAAATTATATAAATTAAAAGGAATGAGTCCGATTCAACATCGAACTCATTCCTTATTAGTAACCTAAATTATTGTATCTAACTTTTCGGATTCAATTCATTTCCAGTTCTCTTTCCAAACTTAGCAACAGAACTGTTACCTATTACTGAACTCTTGATAGATTCCATGCTATAGTATCAGTCCCATTCTCTCCATTACCATATTTCATATAATCGATTAAATATCCTACCTTTAACTTATTACCATTAGATAATAGGTTCCATTGCTTATGGTGTCCAGTGAAATTCTTTGGATATGCATGATTAAATTTAAAAGTACTTGCGTTCTGTTTTTGATCTAAATGGATATAACTATCTTGAAGTTTTAAATATGCATAATCTGAATAAATAGGATTTTGAAATTTAATTAATACCTCTTCATCCTTTTTAATTGGTTTTCCAGGCTTAGGTTGACCTACTCTTTCAATAATTACATTCACTTTTTCATCGCTAGATTTTTCAGCCCAAAGATACTCCCATTTATTCCCTGCATGATGACTTCCCAAATAAGCTGTATTTCCATATGAAGCCACGGTATAAGGAACCCCTTCTGTAACAAATTCACCTGAATTATCTACTACATAATCTTCAAATTCTTTATTAGCTTTAATTTCAGTATCAATCTTTTGTGTAGGCGTTAGATTGTGTGCGTCATTGATTTCAAATGTAACTTTTCTGTGCGCAGCAATTTCAGATTTAATAGGGTGTATATTTTCTCTAGACTCATATGTAAATCCATTTTCACGTTTAACCAGTGTTACTGTTTGTGACGGAGCATTCCATTTCTTACTATAAGTAGTAGGAATATCTTTACTCACTCCAAATAAACCAGGTAAAATTGTTGCCCTAATCTTTTGCGTCACAGAATCATAACTACCTTCTACTAATGTTGGTTGCTGTAGCTTTGCAAAAGCTCCGTGTACAGAGTCTTTATGTAAATAACCGCGATCTCCCTGTCCCGCTTTTAAATCGTTCAATGCATCGGTTCCATTATTAGCTGAAACCACTGATACGTTATTAGTACTTTTAGCCTTGTTTACAATATGATTTACTTTTTTCGTATCTATATTTACCTGTTGAAAAACTTCGTTATAGGATAAAACTGGCTTATCAGCAAGAGATTTGTCTTTAGGAGTATATACCCTAAACTTTGGTATATTTCCTATATCTGTTTCTAATTGTTCAGTAGCTGCATTTACTCTAGACTCATATCTCCCTGAATCCCCCAAATGCATAATTTCTTCACCTTTTTCAATAGATAAATCCATTGTACTTGTAGGTAAAACTTCAATCGAAAGAAGTTCCCCTTGTTCAACAGCTTTCAATTCATCCAAAGATAAGACAATATTCGCATCTGCTTGTCCTTCTAAACTGTCAATTACTACTTCTGTTTTATTCCGTCCACCTTTTTCTGTACTTAAATAGTTTGCTTTATAACGATCTTGTGTTGCCTTTACAGTATTAATAATTTTGTTTCCTAAACGAATATTAAAATGAGGCGAAACATTTTCAGCGGATGCTGTTCCTACATTCTTATATTCCAAATGTACCCGTAATTTTGCTGCGTTCGCTGTATCCACAGTTGTTGCAGTAGACCAATCAAAATTATTTGTATAACTCTCCGTTTCCGTAGTTGTTTTTGAATATCCGTATCCCACATTTGCTGAAACACTTCCGGAAGGAACAGGACCGGCTGCTGAGCCTTCTACACCACCTGAACCACTTAAACCTACATTAAATGAATGTTGTGTAGATACACTTTTTTCCCATCCTCTACTAACTGATCCGCCATTATTATCCGTAATGGTTGCAATAGGAATTACTTCAATTCGTTTGACACCAATTTGCAAATTCGGCATGTTGGCAACTATCGGATTGAAATTAGTATCAGAATCGTTGTTATAATTCTCAATCTCATACATATCAGTAAAAGGATCACCATCCGTATTTGCATTCATAGGATTCGATATAAATTTTGGTTTCCCTTTATCCTTCTCGGGATCCCATGCTTTCGCTTCATTTTTTCCAGTTTGTGAATTGAATTCAATTTTATATCCATTAATCTCTAAGTCGTTGGAAATACCATCTTTATCCCAATCGTTGTTTGCCATTTCAATGTTTTGTGTAATGAGTGAACCTATTTCCCCATCAGATCCGAGCGTGAAATTCTTATCTTCTTTTTTTACATTTGCATTCTCTTTGAATATTTCAACTGTACCTCCTGGATTCGGTTGTTTTACATCTGCTAAAGCAGGAGATGCTAAAGTCAGTGCCATCGATACACTACCTAATACACTAATTGCTGGCTTCAATTGTTTCATTGTTATTTTTCCTCCTTGGTTTCTAGGTCCATTAGAACACCTACTAGTAAGATTAATTTCATCATATATAACAAATCTTTCTTTTCTCTCTCATAACTGTTAAAAAAGTCTCTCGTAAATATTACAAAACACTTACAGAGTTTTTAAAAGCCATAAAATCTATATATGAAACATCAAAAAGCCGTAATATGAAGAATCGATTACAATATATACAAAAAAGCAGCTAGCCAAAGCTAACTGCTCACTAACTTATAAAATTTCAGTAAAAGAATGTATTAATTTTGAAGTGTGCAAATTGGGAAAATGACTTCAACTATAGTCCCCTTATTCACTTCACTCTCAATAAATACCTTCCCCTGGTGTGTTTCAATAATTTTATAACAGACCATTAATCCTAAGCCGATTCCCTCTTCCTTAATACTGTAAAAAGGTTCTCCTAAATATGGTATACGTTCTTTTGGAATCCCACATCCTTGATCGATAAAGCGAATCCTTATTTGATTATTATCAAGTTTATCAAATTGAATCAAAATTTCTCCTCCTGTTGGCATGGATTCAATTGCATTTTTTATAATATTAACAAATACTTGTTTTAATTGATTTCCTTCACATGGAATCAGTGGAATACCAGGTGTAAAATCAATTCTAATTTTTATATTATTCATCATTGCTTGAGGTTGCAGTAGCATTAAAACTTGATCCATTAGCACACTAATATCATTAGGTTGTATCTTTACCACCTGTGGTTTGGCTACCGCCATAAATTCATTAGTAATACTTTCTATACGCTCAATCTCTGATGATACTATATTTATATAACCTCGATTATTCTCAGTTTCCGTTGATTTTAGTAATTGCATAAACCCTTTCATTGCGGTTAATGGATTATTAATTTCATGAGCCATTGCAGTCGCTAATTGTCCTACGACAGCAAGTTTTTCAGATTTCCGTAGTAATTCTTCTGTTTTTAGCCGTTCAGTGATATCACGAGAAATACTTAGGAAAACTTTTTTACCATTTAAGTTAAAAACACGGACACTAAACTCAGTTGTTATTATTTTTCCTGTTGGAAAAACATATTCATCTTGCAAAGTGAAGGAAGTTTGTCCCTCTCTAATTTTTTCTAACATCCTTACAATCATTTTAGAATCTTGTGGTACTACATTTGGAAATGGTAACGAGAGCAGCTCTTCTCTACTATATCCAAATCTTTTACAACCAACAGGGTTTACCTCAATGAATCGACTTGGAACATGATTTTCATTCAGCTCTACTACATATACTGCATCAGTTGCTTGTTCGATTAGTGCACGGTACTTCATTTCACTATCTTTTAATTGTTGGTGTAATCGATGTCGTTCTCTTTCTGCTTGTTTTCTTTCAGAGATGTCTCTACATATTGCAGATAAAGCTATCACATTTCCTCTTACGTCTAGTATAGGAGAAACTGTCAGACTGACATCAAGAAGACTTCCATCGTTACGTCGTCTAACAGTTTCTAATCTAGTAACTACGGATTCTCTCGTTAGAATTTTCTGAATATTTTTAAGTGATTCTTCCATTAAGAAATCTGGTACACAGGGTAATCTCTTACCTATGATTTCTTGTAATGACCATCCAAATATCTTTTCATAAGCTTTATTTGCTTGTAAAATATGCCCTTCTCGATCAGAAATGGTAATAGCATCTACATTATGCTTTATAAATGATTCTAGTAATTCTTTGGTAGCTCTTAATTCTGATTCTACCTTTTTCCTTTCGGTTATATCGACTATAGAACCAACAACTTCCATAACTTGTCCATTTCGTTTAATCGGCCTAAGTGCAATAAGAATTATCGTTTTATCATCTGGCCAGGGTAATTCGAATATAATTTCTTTTCCTTCCCATGCCTGAAGATAATACTTCATCAATTGTGGAACTAAATGTGGTGGAACAATAGAAGCATCAATAGTCCGTAAGCTTTTCCCTACCACCTGTTCAGAATAAAATCCTTTTTGATAATAAAACTGTCCATCACATAAAGTGTGTATAAAGTGCTTACCCACTTTTTTAAATTTAAAAATCCCTCCTTGAAGCTCATGTACGGTATCTGTGAGTTCTTGCTTGGATTTTTTTAATTCCCGATTCATTTTAGATAAGTCCTGTGTTAAATAATATAATCTCTGGTAGGCTTCCATAAGAAATAGCCCAATTAAAAGCCCTAAAGCTATATATAATAAGCCTCCAGTGTAAAGTAACTTAGTATTAAAGAATACACCAACTACCCACTTTATTCCGACAAAAACAGAAAAATATAAAGATGCACATTTAAAAGGATGAAGGTTTTTAAAATATGTTTTAAAAGTAACAAATAGGATACCCAAACCTAAATAAGCAATCACAGGAGGTTCCCAGTAACCTCCAATGTAAAAGATACGCATTATAATAATGCTAATTAACGTAATCCAACCAGCAATGCGACCAAAGTAAATAAAAGATAGAATAAGAGGAACAACTCGAAGATCGTAGGAAAATCCCATGTATGGAAAAGAAAAGAGCATCAAAGTAACTGCAATAATCCCTCCATAGAATTTTTCGAAATATCGCCTGGAATGAATCAAAGACACTTGAATAAATATCGCTGCGCTAACTAATAAAGAAAAAATAGAAAGATTGATGAAATAGTCTTTAATAATCATGTAATGTCCCTCCTTGCATTAAAGATATATTCGACAAAAAAACAGAAAATCCTACAAATAGTACAAACAGTTCAGGTGTAAAAAATATAATTCCCTACATGACAGTACATGTAAATAGTATCATATTGATTCAAATCGAAAACCAGGGAATCTTCCATTTGAACCTTCAAACACCCCAAAAATAAGGTGTTTATTCTCTCTTTTTATTTAAATGTTTTTTATAAATTAATCAATTCCTTCACTATTACAATTCTTCAAATTCCTCAATTTCGGCTTTTCGCTTTAAAAATATTGCAATATCTTTATTACAAGTTGCTCTTTTAATGTATTTGCAATCTTTTGGTTAAGCCATACACATAAAGCAACCAGCACCTTGATTCAATATTCACTTTTTTGCTGTACAAATTCTTTTGCTTTAGCTAGGTGTTCTAGGAAATAAGGAGCCTTATGCCGTTCAATTTTTCACTTAACTTGGTGTCTAGTTTAGTGTACCATCCCCATGCCCATCAACTTAAGAAAATAGATTCACCCCAAAACGAAAAAATGAGCTTTTCTGTTAAAAGTTAGCACAAAATTTCGTTCTGGGGGTATTTGTTTTTCTTAGCTTGATAGCGATGTGTACCATCCCCAATTAATGCATTTTTTGGGTTCAGTTCATTATATTTTCTACTTTGTCTTTATACACAACATATTCTTTCCCATCCACTACTGCTACCACCGCAAATTCATCATTTGGATTGAATGAAAGCCAGTCAGCCCACATGCTTGTATTAGCACCTCCACTCCACATATGATGAACAGTGTTTTTAGTTAAATTCATAACTTTATAAGACGCATTTGGTGCATTTGTTCCAGTCTTTATTTCAAAAGTGTATGCGTTATGGATTTTTTTATAAAAGTAAAAAACGTTTGATGGACGAAGCTGATTCATAAAATCCTGTTCTTTTTTCTCTGCAATTTTTATCCCTTCTTGTAATCTGACAACATCTGTTCGTAATGTTTTCCAACTGTCTTTCGCTGCATTCAAGTTAGGGGTTAAGAATTTATATCTATTTTGATCCGCTTTTTGATCCGCTTTATCAATATGTCCCAGTACGCCCGAATATTGAGAGTCTAAATCATCCCATTCCCTTAGATTCTATGTCTTTCTGATAGTTTACTTGGCCTAAAAGGTCCTCCAGACGCTTTTGATCATCCTCAACCGCAGCTCCTTGGTTTTTTAAAATAGACTGCAAGGTCTCTTTATGGCTCCCAAATACTCTAACATCTTCTCCAATAGCATTTTTAAATTTAGTTAATTCTTCTATTAATACTTTTGCAGACTTTTGATTTTGTTGAATTTCCCCCTGTAAATCTGTAATCCCTTTTTTTAAAGTATCTCCATTCCCAGTAYTGATCGCCTCTACTAATGTTTCATAATCATTTTCAAATTTTGTATCGTATTCAATAATACCTGTCAATGTATCTAAAAGCTGTTTTTTTACTTTCGTATTCCATGAAACTGCATGTGCTCTTGCATTCTTTTGATCTTGTACAATTTTACTAGGTAAATCTGCATACCCATTAATAGTAATTCCTTCAAAACTCACATCCGGATTATTAATTAA
>NZ_JBFTMD010000039.1:0-28208 GCF_056396785.1 Bacillus sp. 05T21
AGTACGGTAGCTCGTCGGGCTCATAACCCGAAGGTCGCAGGTTCAAATCCTGTCCCCGCAACCAAATGGTCCCGTGGTGTAGTGGTTAACATGCCTGCCTGTCACGCAGGAGATCGCCGGTTCGACCCCGGTCGGGACCGCCATTTTAATAAGGCTCGGTAGCTCAGTCGGTAGAGCAGAGGACTGAAAATCCTCGTGTCGGCGGTTCGATTCCGTCCCGAGCCACCATTTTAATAAAATATGCCGGCTTAGCTCAATTGGTAGAGCAACTGACTTGTAATCAGTAGGTTGGGGGTTCAAGTCCTCTAGCCGGCACCATGTAAGTTTCGGAGGGGTAGCGAAGTGGCTAAACGCGGCGGACTGTAAATCCGCTCCTTCGGGTTCGGCAGTTCGAATCTGCCCCCCTCCACCATTTTACATAGGGGCATAGTTTAAAGGTAGAACTGAGGTCTCCAAAACCTCCAGTGTGGGTTCAATTCCTACTGCCCCTGCCAAATATATAAACACAACATGGCGGTTGTGGCGAAGTGGTTAACGCACCGGATTGTGGCTCCGGCATTCGTGGGTTCAATTCCCATCAGTCGCCCCATTTTTATTTTTTAAAAAATTACAAATAAATTAATGGATACTTACATATAATTAAGTAAAACTTCGGTGGGCTATAGCCAAGCGGTAAGGCAACGGACTTTGACTCCGTCATGCGCTGGTTCGAATCCAGCTAGCCCAGCCATTTTTGCGGAAGTAGTTCAGTGGTAGAATACAACCTTGCCAAGGTTGGGGTCGCGGGTTCGAATCCCGTCTTCCGCTCCATTTTAACTTCATATGGCGGCATAGCCAAGTGGTAAGGCAGAGGTCTGCAAAACCTTTACCACCGGTTCAAATCCGGTTGCCGCCTTTCTTTTATGCCGATGTGGCGGAATTGGCAGACGCGCACGACTCAAAATCGTGTTCCTTCGGGAGTGTCGGTTCGACCCCGACCATCGGTATCACGAACGGCGTAACATCAAGGCTCTACACTAATTGTGTAGAGTTTTTTTGTGTTTTCTTCACACTACAAAATAAGCACTAATAGTGCGTTGGGGTAGTGTGCGGTGAGTAAGTGATGAACTTTAGATACAGTTGGAAGAAACTATGAAGTATTAAAAGGATAAAATTTCAGTAGAATATTACATATACAAGAATTTTTTCGAGCACTCTAGAGAGAATCTCTCCACCCTGGTGACATGAAGTTAAATCCGATACCACCAGTTGAAATTACCACATTATCAGCTGGTAATTTCGTAATTTCGAAAAACTTCTTTTCAAACTCTTCTCTGTTGTACTTGTACATAGTTGAGTGACACGACCATATTTGCGTTGAAGTACTCAACCAGTCCCCTAATTCCTTTAATTTAGGGAACGAATCAAATTGAATTGGACCATCCAATTTTATGAATCTCACTTGATAGATAGTTGGGTTTAACTTCTCTCCTATTCCTTTAAAACCATATGATTTTTTCTCATTTGAATGTGTCATAATTCTCCCCCATCTTTTCTTCAAATTTTTTCCTATTTTAATTATACAGCAATAGAAAGTAATTAAGGAAATATTATGGGATTAGTAGAGGAATGAAAAGGAATAACTTTAGTTTGATAATGAATAGTTCATAACATACTACATAACAAATATTTAAAAGGACATGGCAGCTTTGCCCTGTTTCTTATTGTTTAGCGAGAAATAATAAAATAAATCATCACAGTAATAAATGAAATATGATAAATTTAATCAAGGGAGAGAAATGAAAGTAAAAGGTGTCAGTTATTTAATATGATTCCATTTTGGCTCCGTTTCATTTTAATTTATCATGTTTAAAGAAGCTCAAAATTTTTAAAATGGTTTAAAATAAAGGATTTTAAGGGTAGCACTCTATATAAATGTCACCTAAAAAGACCCTAACAGAAATGTTAGGTTTTTTTTTGTTAAATTATGCTATGTGATTCTAAAATTCGTAATAAACTTAGGAATTCATGTATAATATAACTTGTCGAAAGAACAAAATGATAGTGATTTATATTATGTCTGTAATATGAATCAAAAATGAACTTTTTATATTTCTTTTAAAAATGTGTTGAATACACATTATATTTCATATTAATATTTTTATGTAGATTTAAAATGGGAAAGAGAGTGGAAAGTATGGGCCGTAAATGGAACAATATTAAAGAAAAAAAAGCATCAAAAGATGCAAATACAAGCCGTATATACGCGAAATTTGGACGTGAAATTTATGTGGCAGCAAAACAAGGCGAGCCAGATCCAGAATCAAACCAAACGTTAAGAGTTGTATTAGAACGTGCGAAAACATACAACGTGCCAAGAACAATTATTGACCGTGCGATTGAAAAGGCAAAAGGCGGTTCAGAAGAAAACTATGACGAGCTTCGTTATGAAGGCTTTGGACCAAACGGATCTATGGTAATTGTAGATACACTGACAAATAACGTAAACCGTACTGCAGCAGATGTACGAGCTGCATTTAGCAAAAACAGTGGTAACATGGGTGTAAACGGTTCTGTCGCTTACATGTTTGATGCGACAGCTGTTATCGGTCTTGAAGGTAAAACATCAGATGAAGTTCTTGAAATTTTAATGGAAGCAGATGTAGATGCACGTGACATTCTAGAAGAAGAAGATTCTGTTATCGTTTATGCTGAACCTGATCAGTTCCATTCAGTACAATCTGCACTTAAAGGTGCTGGTGTTGAAGAATTTACTGTTGCAGAATTAACAATGCTTGCACAAAGTGATGTAGAACTTCCTGAAGATGCTCAAGTGCAATTTGAAAAAATGGTTGATGCATTAGAAGATTTAGAAGATGTACAGCAAGTTTACCACAACGTAGACTTAGGGGAATAATATAAGACAGAAGACCCTTTCCTTTAACGGATAGGGTCTTTTTTTATGGAGTTAATTAAGGTGGTAAAGTATTAAAGGTATTTTGTAGCTACTAGGGAATATGGTTATAGGTTTGTATTTTAAATAATCATATTTCTAGGAGGTATTTCTGTGGAGCATAAAACACCAAAGCATATTGTTGCCGTAGCAGGTTATTTAACAAATGAAAAGAATGAGGTGCTTTTAACGAAAGTGCACTGGCGAGCAGATACGTGGGAAATGCCTGGAGGACAGGTAGAAGAAGGGGAAGCACTCGATCAAGCTGTTTGCAGAGAAATAATGGAGGAAACAGGATTAACTGTGAAGCCTATCGGAGTTACAGGGATTTATTATAATGCTTCTATGCATATTGTAGCTGTTGTTTTTAAAGTAGCATATGTTAGTGGTGAAATAAAAATTCAATCTGAAGAAATACAAGAGGCTAAATTTGTTGCTTTAAACGAAGAGAACATTGATGAGTATATAACGCGTCCTCATATGAAATCAAGGACACTTGATGCGATGAAAGCAATGCATTTCATTCCATACGAAACATGGGAAGTTCAGCCATATAATCTTATAGGAAGGTTGTAAAGTTTTGGTTAGTTATTTGAGGACAGCTCAAATTGCTAACCTTTTCTTTATGTATACTGTTTCAGAAAAAGGTCACAATAATAAAGTGTAGGCTAATAATTAGTGGAGGAAGCAGGACTACCACCTAATTTCCTAGCTTTAGCCAAGTTTTGAGGGAGAATTCTTACTGCACACAAATAGCGAGATAATCCGAAAGCTAGTATTGATTCATAGAACGTTAGTTCTGTATAATGGTGATATATCGTATATAATTAGATTGCTAGATGTTTAAAAGTATAAATGTATAAACTGATATAATAAAAGAATAAAGTGAAATTAAGGAGAGTCCTACTTCCTATAAATAGTGTGATAAATAAATGTATATTCAACATTTCATATGAATAGTAGATAAAAAGGGACTGTGATACAATACATTTTTACACCTTACAATGTTGTAAGGTAGGTGTAAGAGAAATCGATGGGATATTCTTTTATAACAAGGTATTCTTAAATTAAGAGTTATATGCTGTGTGGAAAAGAGGTGTTCGAGATGAAAGAACGAGTATTATCTAGAGTGAATTATCATCAAAAAGTTGCATTAAATCCATTAACTAAATTTCTTTATAAAGCCATTATATTATTATTATTGTTAAGTTTTGCATTATTATTCGTTGGAAATGTAATGATTGAGCGAAGTGATATTAGTAAATTACATGTACCCGCTAAGTTAGAGGTGCCAGAATCATTAACACACGCATTTATTGCGACGGAAGATAAAAGATTTTATCATCATAACGGTTTAGACTATATAGCGATTATCAGGGCGTCTATTGAAAATATAAAAGCTGGTGGTGTTGTGCAAGGAGGAAGCACGATTACACAGCAGTTATCTAAAAATGCTTTCTTATCTAATGAACGTACATTTTCCCGTAAGTGGAAAGAAATTTTTTATACGAAAAAGATTGAACGTACATTCACAAAGGATGAGATATTAAAATTGTATGTAAGTAATATTTACTATGGAGAAGGCGCATGGGGGATTGAAAAAGCAGCAAACCTTTACTTCGGTAAAAAAGTGGATCAATTAACATTGGCTGAAAGTGCAATGATGGCTGCTATAGTAAAAGCACCGGCTTATTACTCACCTGCACAAAATTATGATAAAGCTGTTGAGAGACGGAATGTAGTTTTAAGGCTAATGGAGAAAGAAGGGTATATAAATCATGATGAATATGTGCAAGCAGTTAGTGAGAAATTAGTAATTCGCCATGATATAAAAACAGAGCAATCCATGTTAAAAAATGCCCGTGAAAAAGCAGTAAGTTAAAAGAAGTTCCTACATAGGAGCTTCTTTTTTTGATAATTTGTGACAAAAGGCGACACAATATTGTCACAAACGTTGTATTTTTGTAATTTATGTGAGCGTGTTCATTGCGTGACCTATGTAAGTATTGATATTATGTGTATTGTGTACAATGATGTATACAGAATATGAAATTAAAGAGGAATGTATATGAAATCATCAAACAAACTCATGGTTCTTGGTATAGTTTTTTCTATTGCAGTATTGATTGTAATCGGGACGATTGTGTATAGCATCATAAATGACAAGAAAGATAAAGGGAATGAGATGTTTGCTTATTCTACGCAACAATCTTTAGGAAAAGATGATGCTCCAGTTAAGGTAGTTGAATTTGGAGACTTTAAATGTCCAGCTTGTCGTACTTGGGATGTAACAGTATTACCACGATTAAAAGAAGAGTATATTGATAAAGGTAAAGTGCAGTTATATTTTATTAACTTCCCGTTTATCGGAAAAGACTCTGATTTAGGTGCAGCTGCCGGTGAAGCAATTTATAAACAAGATCAAGATTCATTCTGGATTTTCTATGATGAGATTTATCAAAATCAAAAGAAAGATACGGAAGAATGGATTACAGAAGAATTACTTCTTAATATTGTGAAAGAAAAGCTTCCGAAAATTAATGTAGAACAGTTTAAAAAAGATTTACACAGTAAAGAAATGAAAGACAAAGTACGTAAAGATTCAGATCGTGCTCAAAAATTAAAAGTTCAAGGTGCTCCTTCAGTATATATAAATGGGAATCTTGCAAACCCTGATTTCGATAGTATGAAGAAGGCGATTGATAAAGAATTGAAAAAGTGATGAGGTATCTCATCACTTTTTCGACTTTTTTCGATAAATTTCTTGCTTCGATTTTTTTTACATGCTATACTACTTTACATAAGTTATTTCAATATCTTATATTTTTTTCATATTTGCGGGTGTAGTTTAGTGGTAAAACAAGAGCCTTCCAAGCTCTGGTCGAGAGTTCGATTCTCTTCACCCGCTCCAAATTTTATTTAATGTTTTTCTAATAAATTGTGATCAACGCAGTGTTTCGTTTCTAAGATAAACGAAGCATTGCGTTTTTTAATGTTTGAAAATCATAATTGTATGCGAAAATAGAAGTGAAGAATATTATCCAAAAGTGAATTGATAACCAGTATGGTCGTTACATAAGGGATGGATTCATCGGTGGAGGCGATTGAAAATGGACTTTGAACAATTAAAGCAAGATGTAATTGCGTATAGTAAAACGATTGGTATAGATAAAATAGGTTTTGCCAGTGCTTCACCATTTGAGGAATTAAAGCAGCGCCTAATCCAGCAACAACAATTGAATTATCAGTCTGGATTCGAAGAGCCTGATATAGAGAAGAGAACGAATCCACAGCTATTGTTACCTGGTGCGAAATCAATTATTGCGATTGCTTTAGCATACCCTTCAAAATTAAAAAATGCACCATTAAGTAAACGAGGGGAACGACGTGGGATTTTTTGCCGTGCTTCTTGGGGCCAAGATTATCACCTTGTTCTACGAGATCGTTTGCAAAAGTTAGAGGCGTATTTAATCGAAAAGCTGCCGGATATAGAAGTGAAATCAATGGTTGATACAGGGGAGCTAAGTGATCGAGCTGTTTCAGAGCGTGCCGGTATTGGATGGAGTGGTAAGAACTGCGCTATTATTACGCCGGAATTTGGTTCGTATGTATACTTAGGAGAAATGATTACGAATGTTCCATTCCCTCCTGATCGGCCAATAGAAGATCAATGTGGAAGTTGTACGAAATGTATTGATATTTGTCCTACAGGTGCTTTAGTACAAGGCGGGCAGTTGGACTCGAAGAAATGTATTGCATTTTTAACACAGACAAAAGGGTTTCTGCCTGAAGAATATCGCGATAAAATAGGAAACCGTATATATGGATGTGATACGTGTCAGACTGTTTGTCCGAAAAATAAAGGAATGGATTTTCATAACCATCCTGAAATGGAGCCTGACCCTGAGTTAGTTAAACCGTTATTAACACCACTTTTAACAATTAGTAATCGTGATTTTAAAGAGAAGTATGGAATTATGTCTGGTTCATGGAGAGGTAAAAAACCATTGCAACGAAATGCTATTTTAGCACTTGCGCATTTTAAAGAAACAGCAGCAATTCCTGATTTAATCGGTGTTATGAAAGATGATCCAAGACCAGTCCTTCGGGGAACAGCAGCATGGGCACTTGGGAAAATTGGTGGAGATGGAGTAGGAGAAGCGATTGAAAAAGCGATGGAACGTGAGAAAGATGAAGAGGTTCTTCATGAAATGAATCGTGGACTTGAATTGTTAGCACAGAAAAAAGAGTAGATAATATCTCCCTTTTTCATATTGTAATATGGGAGGGAGACGAAATGGTTGTAAAAGCGAATATTGAAAAGCAAGTGCAACAGTTTTTAGCATATATAACAGAGAAACGAACAGATGTAGATGGTATTGCAGTAGATTTGTTACAAATGGTACAGAGAAAGAAACAATTGTTTCAAAAGCGTAGTGCACATATAGTGAAAGCAACTGCAGATATTTCTTTCGTTAGACAATTAAATAGTAATGAGCATCAAGAAATTGATTATCAAATACACTTGAAATATTTAATTAAGCATAAAGAATTATTTTATATCGAAGAGGAACAATTAAAACGACGAGTTTGTTTAAAAAATAGTTGTATAATAGATGATTATGCTCTTGAAGTGTCAGAAGAAATAGGAATAGGTGAAACGTTAGAACGGGAAGTCACGAAAGAAAAATACGGTTCATATCAATATAATCGTTTAGAGGCAGTGAAATATGCAGAGCGTTGGTGGGATGATCGCAATTCTGCATACCGTAATTTTCCGGATAATTGTACAAATTTTATTTCACAATGTCTGCACACTGGAGAAGTACCGATGAATGGACATCCTAACATTCGTAAAGGGTGGTGGCAAAGGGGAAACCAGTGGAGTTGGAGCTGGGCTGTAGCACACTCTTTTTATTGGTATTTGTCAGGTGCTACAACAGGGCTTCGAGCAGAAGCAGTAGAAAGGCCAGAAGACCTTATTCTTGGCGATGTAATTGCGTATGATTTTGAGGATGATGGTAGGTGGAATCATACGACAATTGTAGTAGCAAAAGACGCAGATGGTATGCCGCTTGTAAATGCACATTCAGCGAATAGCCGCAGGCGTTATTGGAACTATGAAGATTCTAGTAAATATACACCACAAATGAAATATAAATTCTTTCATATTATTAATGGGTAGAGATTTTTCGTTCAAGTGGTATAATACGTAGTAGATAAAAAATAGAGGTGAATATCGCGTGGGAGTACATGTTGTTTTATATCAACCAGAAATTCCAGCAAATACAGGAAATATTGCACGTACTTGTGCAGCAACTGGAACAGAATTACATTTGATTAGACCGCTTGGATTTTCAACGGATGACAAAATGTTAAAGCGTGCAGGATTAGATTATTGGCAGCACGTAAAAGTTACGTATTATGATTCAATCGAAGAATTTTATGAGAAAAATAAAGATGGTGAATTCTTTTATTTAACAAAGTATGGCGAGAAAGCTCATACAGCATTTGATTATAGCAAACGTGAGAAGGATTACTATTTCGTATTTGGAAGAGAAACAAATGGATTACCAGCTAATGTAATTGAAGAAAACTTCGATCATTGTTTACGTATTCCAATGACGGATAAAGTACGCTCATTAAATTTATCTAATACAGCAGCAATTTTAATTTATGAAGCGTTCCGTCAACAAAATTATCCAGGATTAGATTTAGAAATCGTGTATTAAAAGTCGCCATTTGGCGGCTTTTTTATTTTTTAAAAAAATATGTAATCATACATTTTAAAAAAGGTACATATTCATATAGAATGAGATATATGAATAAAAATAGATAAGACGGGTTGAGATAAATATGAAGGAACAATATAATAATCAAAATACCTTTTTAAGTATGATAGATATGGATTTAGTAAGACAGGGATTGTTACATGCTATTCAAGATTTAGTGTTTATTGTGAAAGTTATTGATGATGAAACTTTTAAATATATTTATGTGAATAAAATAGGAATGAATCACGCCAGGCTAGGGAAAGAATGTTATGGGAAAACTTTTGCAGAAGTATTACCAGAAGATACGGCAAGGTTATTGCAAGGACACTATGCAAAAGTAATGAGAGAAGCGAGAGCAATTACATTTTGTGATGTAATTAGTTTGCCAACTGGTGATATACATTATGAATCTTCACTTAATCCAGTATGCGATGTAAATGGAACATGTCAGTTTATTATTTGTATTACTAGAGATATTACAGCACAGGTTAAGAAAAAAGTGGAAATAGAAGAAAAACAAATGTTATTTAAGTCATTACTAGAATATAATAATGATTCCATTATATCTGTAGATTCTATTGGAAGAATTACATATGCAAATCCAGCGACTTATGAAATTTTTGGGTATCGATATGAAGAGTTAAAGGACCAATTTATTTGTCAGTTTATAAATAAAGAATATGAAACAACTTTTCAAATTATATTTAAAAATGCTTTACAGGGAAGAGCAAAACAAATTGTTGCAAAGAAATATATTCATAAAGAAGGATATGAACTTTATATTTCCGTGAGGACAATCCCCATTATTGTGAATAGTGAAATCGTCGGGGTGTACATTGTTACGAGGGATGTTACGAGGCAAGTATTAAATGAGATGAAAACAGAATATTTAGTTTACTTTGATCAGTTAACGGGGTTAATGAATAGAATATCATGTACAAATAAGCTAAATGAATTTTTAGCTGAGAATAAAGAATTCGCATTGGTTTTTATAGATTTGGATGAATTTCACCTTATTAATGATACATTTGGTCATAAAGAAGGGGATCAAGTCTTAAAAAAAGTTACTGAATGCTTACGAGACCTAAAAATAGAAGATATGCATTTATTTAGAGAACATGATGATCAATTTGTTATGTTAATAGAAAATATAACGAGAGAATACGTAGAGGAAGTTGCACAAATAATATTAAAAAAAATTAGTGGGCATTTTGTAATAGAAGAAGAGGATGTTTATTTGAGTGCATCAATTGGGATTGTAATGGCCCCAGAAGATGGAATGGATGAAAAAATGCTTTTCCAAAGAGTCGACGCAGCTTTGGAAAAAGCAAAGGAAAAAGGAAAAGGGTATTATCATTTTTATTGTAGTGGATTAGATTGTGAACGTGAACAAAGGTTTATAATAGAAAATCAGTTACATCGTGCTATAGAGAAAAATGAATTTTCCCTCTATTATCAACCTCAAATTAATATTGAAACAGGAAAGATGGCCAGTATGGAAGCCTTAATAAGGTGGGAGAATAAGGAGCTAGGTTTTGTCTCGCCAAATCAATTTATCCCACTTGCTGAAAGAACAGGGTTTATTATTAAACTTGATGAATGGGTAGTACATCAAGTTTGTGAACAGATACGTGAATGGTTAAATAAAGGATATGAGGTTGTACCAATCGCAGTTAATATTTCAGCTAGACATTTTCGTTCTATTACATTAATAGAGATGATTACACGTGCTTTAAATAAGTACAACGTTCCCCCTCATTTATTAGCAATAGAAGTTACAGAAGGGGCTCTTATACATAAAGATGTATCAAAAAGAGTGTTACTGCAGTTAAAAGAACAAAATTTAAAGATTCATTTAGATGACTTTGGAACGGGATATTCATCTTTAAGTTATTTAAAAACATATCCGATTGATACGTTAAAAATTGATCGTTCTTTTATGGAAGGTATATATAAAGATGAAAGAGATACGAATATTACGGCTGCAATTATTCATTTAGCACATACTCTAGGGTTAAATGTAATTGCAGAAGGAGTAGAAAAGCCGGAACAAATACAATTTTTAAAGGAAAAAAATGTAAAAATAGCGCAAGGTTATTTTTATAATCGCCCTTTATCGATATACGATGTGGAAAATATTTATTTTAAATAGTGTATAAAAAACAAGAAAAAAAGTGATGCGCTGAAAAGCACATCACTTTTTTTGTGTACCTGGCTTATCGTTATAACCAGATGTGAAAATAGCTGTAAGAAATGTGAGCGATACACCTAAAATTAATAATAACTTCATACTAATTTCCTCCTTACTTTTTCGGTTTACGAATCCTACTTGTGAATCGAAATGTATGTAAGGTTCCCAGAAGAAAAGAATTTATTTACAATGAATAGCAGCGTGAAAACTTTAATACCTTTATTATACAGAATTTTCTTTGAATTTTGGAGAGAATTTTATAGCGCTATTATATATTTCGTTTTGATTTAAAGAATGTTTAAGGACATCCTAGCATACCTTTTATAATAATCCGATTGAACAAGGAGATGGGGGAGGAGCTATAATGGATATTCTAAAGAAAATTGAACAATATCGGGAAGCAGAAGAACGTTTACAATGGGAAGGTACGTTTGCGGAGTATTTGGAGCTTGTGAAAGAAAGACCATGGGTGGCTCAAACAGCACACTCTCGCATTTACAATATGATAAAAGATGCTGGAATTGAAGAAGTTGATGGTAGAAGAAAATATAACTTCTTTAGTAATCAGCTATTTGGATTAGAGGATGCTTTAGAACGCCTTGTGGAAGAATATTTTCATCCATCTGCAAAACGATTAGATGTTAGGAAACGTATTTTGTTATTAATGGGGCCTGTTAGTGGGGGGAAATCAACATTAGTTACGATGTTGAAACGAGGATTAGAAACATATTCACGAACAGATCGTGGAGCTATTTTTGCAATAAAAGGATGCCCAATGCATGAAGATCCACTTCATTTAATTCCACAGCATTTACGGAATGATTTCTTTGATGAATATGGAGTAAGGATTGAAGGGAATTTATCACCATTAAATGTTATGCGTCTAGAGCAAGAATACGGGTCAAGAATTGAGGATGTAGTTGTAGAGCGTATTTTCTTCTCTGAAGATCGCCGTACAGGAATTGGTACATTTAGTCCTTCTGATCCAAAATCACAAGATATTGCCGATTTAACAGGTAGTCTAGACTTTTCTACAATTGCAGAATACGGTTCGGAATCAGATCCTCGTGCATATCGATTTGATGGAGAATTAAATAAGGCGAACCGCGGCATGATGGAATTCCAAGAGATGTTAAAATGTGATGAGAAATTTTTATGGCATTTACTATCGCTTACACAAGAAGGGAATTTTAAAGCAGGAAGATTTGCGCTTATTTCAGCAGATGAATTAATTGTAGCGCATACAAATGAAACAGAGTATCGTTCCTTCATAGCAAATAAGAAAAATGAAGCATTGCATTCACGAATTATTGTAATGCCAGTTCCATATAATTTACGGGTTAGTGAAGAAGAACATATTTATGAAAAAATGATTCGTGAAAGTGATGTGTCCAATGTTCATATTGCACCGCACACACTTCGCGTTGCAGCGATGTTCACTATTTTAACTCGTTTAAAAGACCCGAAGCGTCCAGATATTGATTTAATTAAAAAGATGCGTTTATATGATGGAGAAACGGTAGAAGGATATAATACGATTGATGTAGAGGAACTGCAACGCGAATATCAAGATGAAGGTATGAAGGGGATTGACCCTCGTTATGTCATTAACCGAATTTCTTCTACAATTATTCGAAAAGAGGTACCATCTATTAATGCACTAGATGTACTGAGATCGTTAAAAGACGGATTGGATCAGCATCCGTCAATTAGTAGTGAGGACCGAGAGCGCTATATGAATTTCATCTCATTAGCGAGAAAAGAATACGATGAAATTGCTAAGAAAGAAGTACAAAAAGCATTTGTTTATTCATACGAAGAATCAGCTAAGACACTTATGGATAATTACTTAGATAACGTCGAAGCATACTGCAATAAATCAAAATTACGTGATCCGTTAACTGGTGAAGAAATGAGCCCAGATGAAAAACTTATGCGTTCGATTGAAGAGCAAATTGGAATTTCAGAAAATGCTAAAAAGGCATTCCGTGAAGAAATTTTAATTCGCATTTCTGCTTACGCACGTAAAGGGAAACGCTTTGATTATAATTCACACGAACGTCTTCGTGAAGCGATTCAGAAAAAATTATTTGCCGATTTAAAAGATATAGTGAAAATTACAACATCAACGAAAACACCAGACGAAAATCAGCTTAAGAAAATCAATGATGTTGTTGCACGCTTAATTGATGAGCATGGCTATAATTCTTCATCTGCGAATGAATTGTTACGATATGTAGGTAGTTTGTTAAATCGATAGTTTGATAACAAAACGCTGTCTCTTATTCTTGGGGCGGCGTTTTGTTATCTATTGATATTTGTAAAAAATGTCATAGCTTGTCCGAATATAATAAATTAAGATGCGATTTTATGAATTTCTTGTCAATTATTTTTACAATATGCATATGATAGAGTAACCAACCATTCATACAAAAAAGCCAACACAATACAATATGTTGCAAAACGAAAATGTGTGCAACAATGCATTGTGTTTCTTTCTTATCAACGGCTGAATGTTTCTTTCTATTATGTGAGTGGCAAAATTTTGTTTAGGATGCTCGGAGTATTGTATGAAAAACGCTATATATGTTTATGGGATGATTTTCGATGAACAGTTATTTTTCAAATATTCTAGTTATGCACACTAGAAAACAAAATTATAGATTGCTGTTCATAGGGGAAGACAATTACAGTAAGGAGGGAAAGGAATGAGCGAAGAAAACCAACCAAATTACACGATTTCACAGGAAAACTGGTCCCTCCATCGCAAAGGATATGACGACCAACAACGCCATCAAGAAAAAGTGCAGGAGGCAATCAAAAATAATTTACCAGACCTTGTAACAGAAGAAAGTATAGTTATGTCTAATGGCAAGGATGTTGTGAAAATACCGATTCGTTCTTTAGATGAATATAAGATTAGATACAATTATGATAAAAACAAACACGTTGGGCAAGGAAACGGTGACAGTAAAGTTGGTGATGTTGTTGCAAGAGACGGATCAGGTGGTCAAAAGCAGAAGGGACCAGGAAAAGGGCAAGGGGCAGGAGATGCAGCTGGAGAAGATTATTATGAAGCAGAAGTCTCAATTTTAGAATTGGAGCAAGCGTTTTTCAAAGAGTTAGAGCTGCCTAATTTAAAGAGAAAAGAAATGGATGAAAACCGGATTGAACATATTGAATTTAATGATATTAGAAAAACAGGATTATGGGGAAATATTGATAAGAAACGGACGATGATATCTGCATATAAACGAAATGCAATGCGTGGTAAAGCATCTTTCCATCCAATTCACCAAGAAGATTTAAAGTTCCGTACTTGGAATGAAGTGTTAAAGCCAGATTCAAAAGCCGTTGTATTAGCGATGATGGATACGAGTGGATCGATGGGGATATGGGAGAAGTATATGGCACGTAGCTTCTTTTTCTGGATGACAAGATTTTTACGCACAAAGTATGAAACCGTAGACATTGAGTTTATTGCTCACCATACGGAAGCGAAGGTCGTCACAGAAGAAGAGTTTTTCTCAAAAGGGGAAAGTGGTGGAACGATCTGCTCTTCCGTATACAAAAAAGCACTTGAGTTAATCGATAATCAATATTCACCAGACCGTTATAATATTTATCCATTCCATTTTTCAGACGGTGATAATTTAACTTCGGATAATGCTAGATGCGTAAAGCTTGTGGAAGAGTTGATGAAGAAGTGTAATATGTTTGGGTATGGGGAAGTGAATCAGTATACTCGCTCATCATCTACCCTTTTTTCTGTTTATAAAAACATTGAAGATGAGAAGTTTAAGTATTATATAGTGAAAAATAAGAAGGATATTTTTCACTGCCTTAAAAAGTTCCTTAAGGAATAAATTAAAATATAAAGATAATTAAATGTATAGAAATCATAAGGCTGCAAGGCGATTCTTTAAGAAAGCTTTGCGGTCTTTTCATGTCTCTAAAACCCGGGTGATTATAGTTGATAAAAATCCAGCTTATCCAATAGCCATAGAAAAATTGAGGAAAGAAAAAAAGATGCCACTAGGCATCCAAATCAGGCAGATAAAATATCTAAATAACATTGTGGAACAAGATCATCGTTTTATTAAGAAACGCATACGCTCTATGATGGGATTCAAATCACTTTAAACAGCCATCGCCATATTGAGTGGTGTGGAAGTCATGCATATGATGAAAAAGAAACAGATTAATTTAAGGAATCAGTCTGTCCAAAATCAAAAAGAATTCATCCATCAATTATTTAGGCTGACAGCATAAAATACAATCCCGTTAGAAATATATGTGCTACATTCCTTTTTATTTTATCTTTGCACCAGAACCAAATATATCAGTTTTTGATTAGTAAATGATGAAATGGTGATACTAATCAATATTGAATGTAAATGACAAAGGAATGAGAATATGATTTTTATTTACACTGATTATGGCGGAACGCATACAACCTCACTAGCTGCAGCGTATCATTTAAACAAACTACCAATTAATCGGAAATTAACGAGAGAAGAAATTTTAAATGTGGACTATTTTAATAAACTTAAAACTTCTGATATGGGAAAAATTATTTTTCATGGCCGAGATGAGGGAGGCAACCCTGTTTATACAGTAGGGTGCGGGGCATCGAAAGTTGTGGTACCATCTATGAAAAATCTAGGCGAAATTCTTCAACATCAATATCAAAACAACGAAAAAATCATTTTTTCAAATACGTCACCAACCGTTCCACTTCCTATGACGTTTGGTGGTTTATTCTCTAGAAGATTACATATTGATTTTATTGGTGTTCCATTACTTGTATGGGGCGCAAAGATTTGTTGTGACAATGTACACAGACTGGTGAATTATACAAAAGAAGCTGGTAGACTGACAAATGATTACGTTGTTATATTAGAGAATAAGACTTTTAAATGAAAAAAGCAGGATATATTGCTATCCTGCTTTTTTCTATAACATTTCAACTTTCTTTCGAATCATAACCTTATCAATTTTGGGTTCTTCATCGCCGATAAATAAGCCGCGTTCTTTCAAATACATTTCAAAATATAAATCAGCTTCCGCGCGTTCATCATAAGGTTTTACAGATAAAACAAATCCTCTCTCTAGCTAATTGTTCTAAAGCATCAGGTGACATATATCGTTGAAACTCCTTAGAAAACAATTCTAATTTATCAAAAGTCGATAAGTTCATGCCAAAAACGCATCCTTTCCTATGATTCCACAGAAAGAATAGCGTATTTTTCATTTTAAGGAAATTTAGTTTTGTTAGCTTGATAGTGATGTGGCGGGATCCCTTA
Source organism: Bacillus sp. 05T21 (assembly GCF_056396785.1). Classification (NCBI taxonomy): domain Bacteria; kingdom Bacillati; phylum Bacillota; class Bacilli; order Caryophanales; family Bacillaceae; genus Bacillus; species Bacillus sp. 05T21. The sequence goes on from NZ_JBFTMD010000039.1 coordinate 16,204, forward strand.
TCTGGGGTAGCACCACATGCCCATCAAGCTAAGAGTTTTAAGTACCCCCTAAATGTACCTTTGAAATAAAGTCGTACTGTTTATAAATTATCAATACCTGAATTAGAAAAACACTTTTAAATAAAGGGATTTATATATATCCGCGTAACTCACCTTTATATCTCTAAGAAATCTTTTTGAATCGAATTCCCTCAAAAAAATTGTGGGAAATAAAACGTCGTCAACAATTTTACCTATTTATCTCATTTTTAACAATACTTATAATAATAAATTAAATTCAGTATCATTATAAATGGGCCTTTGCCCACCAAATTAATTAAAGGGGGATTACATAATGTCTGATCTCTATTCTCGTCTTTCCAAAGATGATGCTGTCGTTCTACTTGTAGATCATCAAACGGGTCTTATTGCTGGGCTAGTACGTGACTATAGTGTTGATGAGTTCAAGAACAATGTTATGGCTCTTGCTAACACTGCTAAATTTTTTGAGTTACCGGTTATTTTAACAACAAGCTTTGAAAATGGACCTAACGGGCCACTAATGCAAGAATTAGTTGAACTCTTCCCTGATGCATCAAAAATAGCTCGTCCTGGACAAATCAATGCTTGGGACAATGAAGAATTTGTAAGAGCGATTGAAAAAACAGGTAAAAAACAACTAATCATCGCAGGTGTGGTTACAGATGTTTGCGTGGCATTCCCTGCATTATCTGCCATAAAAGCAGGATATGAAGTGTTCGTTGCAACCGATGCATCAGGAACTTTCAGTCAACAAGTTGCCAATGCTGCCCTTACACGCATGGCGCATGGAGGGGTTCAGTTAATGAACTGGTTTAGCATTGCATGCGAATTACAACGTGACTGGAGAAATGACGTTGAAGGATTTGGAGACTTACTTGCTAAAAATCTTCCTAGTTATCAAAATATTATTGGAAGCTATAGGGGCGCTCAACGAGAGCTTATCAAATAAGAACAAAAAAGACCTATCTATAAATTTAGATAGGCCTTCTTATCTTTTTATATCAATAATGAATATTAAGTGAACAAATAATATTGAAGCTATTAATAGTAGGTGTGGTTATCATCTCTTCCAGTTTGCGTAGGGAGGAGGTGATAATATGATCGCATTATTTTGTGTGGAATTAGCTAGTCACGTTCTGCTGTTTCAATATTTAATTCAAGTATTGAAACAGCTGTTTAAGAGGAATACAGCATTTGCTACTGTTTCACCTTCTCCAGCCTCAATAAAAAGGTGGTTACCACTTTGTTCAAACAGGTAACCACCTTTTTTTGCTCCATATTCATATTGCTCAACTAACGATCCTCAGGGTCGTGTGGAGCCAGTCGAAGATGGTCTGATGAAGCAGACGCATTGCGCCCATATGGCAGTGCTCGCCTGCCCCATCAGCGTTTCGCATCACGACATGCTTGTGCGGAGCTTTTAGCTCGGATGCGAGCTTGCTTGCCTGCCCCTTGAACACAAGGTCGTTCTCTCCCTCAAGAATTAGAGCCGGGGACTTGATCTTGCGCATGTCTTCGGTGGTGAGGGCAAACTGCTCGCTCTTACGGATGTATTCCGGTTCATTCGAAGTGCCAAACACCCACACACCATTCTGCAACGCCCAGCGAGCGTAGGTGTCGTGTTTTTTGATCCATTCGAGTACAGGTATCGCCAGCTCATCGCGTCCGGCTTTGATCCACTCAACAAGGAATTCTGGAAGCGGAGGATACGTCGCGCCAAAGCTCGTCATACCGTCGTCGAGCACGATTGCTGCCGGACGATGATCAAAGGCGGCTGTCCGAGCGCACAGATATCCGCCCAGGCTATATCCGAATAACACAATTTTGGACTTATCAATCTCAGGACGTGTCTCAGCATAATCCATAACAGGACCGAGCACTACTTCCCAGTCCGGACGGTAGGATACTTTCTTCTCGCGGATCATGCGACCCGTACCAGGACCGTCATACAGGATTACGTTAAAACCGCGTCGCAAGGCTGCTGCGCCAATGACCTAGTAGCCTTCTTCTGTCGTCGAGTCAAATCCATTGGTGTAAATGAGAGTCGGCCGGGGTTTCCCACTGTCGTCCACGAGGAGCAAGTATCCGGGGAGCTTATCTTTGCCGTAAGGGATGGCGATTTCCTCGAAGGGGCCATCCAACAGTTTGCCCGCCTTCACAAACGCCTCGCGAGAAAGACTGAACAGCTCGAGAACGTGTGGATCGTTTTGGGGATCCTTGCGCCGGTAAAATTCAGCGTTGCGATAGTAGGCCGAAGCGCGCAAGAATGCCTCCCGTGCGCTGATTTTGTCTCCATGCTCGAAGGAATATTTGCCACGCTCATAAATACGGTCTGCGGTAGATTTCCACTCCCTCATCCATGCTTCTTCATCCCCCTCCGGGATTGCAGCAACGGTCAAGAACACTTCGTTGAGATCAGCGCCGTTGTCAACTGCGAATCCAGCCGCACGTAATGTTTCGAAATTAAAAGATTTATCTTTGAAAAAAAAATCCATGACATAAACGTCCTTTTGACTTGTCATTGAAGGGAGCAGTTGTGTATCAGTTTCCTTTTTGGCGGATGTTGCATACATTGGATTATTTACTGGAGCTGTATACACTGGAGATACTGCGGATGGTGCATGCATCGGATTATTTACTGGAGCTGTATACGTTGGAGATACTGCGGATGGTGTATACATTGGATTATTTACTGGAGCTGTATACACTGGAGATACTGCGGATGGTGTATACATTGGATTATTTACTGGAGCTGTATACACTGGAGATACTGCGGATGGTGTATACATTGGATTATTTACTGGAGCTGTATACGCTGGAAATACTGTGGATGGTGTATACATTGGATTATTTACTGGAGCTGTATACGCTGGAAATACTGCGGATGGTGCATACTTTTGAAGTGTGGGTTCCATAAAATTAACTGGGTACTCATAACGCCAACAGTGCTTTAGATATTGTTCGTACATGTTCTCCTCCTACTTTCTAAATAACTCATTAAAGAATATGTTAATATCATATATAGTCTATAATATAGGAATCGTGATGGAAAAGTGCTAAGTAGATTCCTACTCTTTAATAAAAAACGGCTCAATCTCAAAATGAATCTGTAAAACACTTTGTGTAAGCTTTCAAACCTATTAACAATGAGGAAAATCATTTTATTTATTTTCAAAGAAGAATTATAGTATAGTCGTTTATGAGAAGTAAATTCTATTCAGCTGAAAACCTTATCGGCAAACTAATTTTGTCGATAGGGTATTTTGTAACTTTATAAAAAAGATAGAATGCAACTTCATATTAATCCTTATCCCCTTTATCATCAGATTATTACTATAAATAAATTATACAGGAAAATAAGGATTAAAGAATTAATAATAATTATTTGTTATTAATATGAGGTCCCGCCACATGCCCATCAAGCTAAAGTTTTATTACACCCCCAAAACGAAATTTTTAGGCTTTCTTGTAACGAAAAAGCTTATTTATCGTTTTTGGGGTGACCTGTTTTCTTAGGTTGATGGCAATGTGGTACTACCCCATCGCTATCAAGCTAAGATTTTGAGGTACCCCCAAAACGAAATTTTTATCTCTTGACAGTTATTTATGTGAATTCAGATTATTTTTTGTTTTGGGATCAACCTATATTTTAAGTGGATGGGCATGTATAGTGGGACCCTAATACAGAATAATATACTTATTTCCAATAAAAATAAGATACCTCTGTACACCCAATACGGAAAAAATTTTTAGTACATTTATAAATAGCATTGCTCCACCTGCTTAACCTGAACGAACATTTAATTTCTAGAAATACTGCACTGTTTAGTTAATCTGTATCACGTACAATTTTATATTTTATTATGAAAAGAATGGATAAGATAGTTATGAGTAAGCCACAACATAGTAGAATGTTAGATATAGAAGTGCCAAATGTTAAGCATATAGATACAAAAGCATAAGATAGCGGAACTAAACCGTTCGAAGAGGCATTTACGAAACTCATAACTCTCCCTAGCTTATCTGTTTCACTGTTTTCTTGAATAATAGACACCAGTGGTACATTAATCATAGAAGACATGAAACCCATCATCACAAGTAAAAGGATTCCTTGCCATAAATCATACATTTGACCAAGGAGAGAAAGAAAAATACCAAGAAAAGAAATAAGTATTAGAATAGAAAGACCTCTATTTTTCCTAATATTTAAAAGCCCAATCAATAAAGCGCCTCCTAGCATTCCTCCTTGATAAGAGCTTTGTAAAAAACTGACCTCAACTGCCTTTCCATGTAATACCTCGCTCGCTAATAATGGAATTCCCATAAGTAAAGGGCCAAAGAAGAGGACGTTTATTGTCATTAAAATAAAAAGTATAGATTTTAAAAAAGGCATGTTCCATACATATTGAAAACCTTCTAATAGCTCTTGTCTGGTAGATGCTTGCTTAGAAGACGGTGAAGAATTTTTTTCTTTAATACATAAAGTGAAAGCGGATGTAATTAATAAAAAACAAGCAACGAAGAGAAATAAAACCGAGAAAGAACTAACTGTAATAATCCAGCCGCCTATCATTGGTCCGGCAAACATTGCAACTTGATTAGAAGTTTGAATAAAGGAATTAGATCGAGTTAACATCTCTTTTGGGACTAGAAGAGGAAGAAGAGACTGATTCGCTGGTGAAAAGAAAGCATCCAGAATTCCAAATAGTAGTGCAAAAAACAGTAACGACCATAAATTTAATAGATGTAAATGTAATAAAGTAATCATTACAAAAACCAGTAAAAAACGCGTGAAGCTAGAAACCAACATAATTTTTGAACGTTTAAAGCGATCTGCCCATACACCTCCAACAGTCATTAGGAGGACTCGCGGGATTAGAGTTACCATCATGACAATCCCAAGTGCTGATTCCTGACCTAAAGCTCGAATAACATACCATTGCTCTGCAAATAGGTAGGTTGAAAGAGCAAGAAAAGAAGAGGTACTAGATAACCAAAGAAATAAGAATGCACGATTTTTAAATAATGACATGCTTGTATACTTAGGTTGAACTTGTTGTGATATAAATGGCTCACTCAAAGAATATTCCTCCCCACAAATAATGAATTATAAATCTTCGTTAAAGAGCAGTTGATCAATTTCAAAACCTGTGATTGTAACATAAAAGTTTTTATTAGTATCAGTTTCTGTGGAAGCTGCTAAAGTTTCTTTAACAAGGTTTCTATACTGATTTAAAAACTTTATAAATTGTTCTTCTGTTAATGAGAATTCTGTTTGCATCGAGATACTTGGCCAATCTTCAACATGGGAAGATGTTAAATCGAATGAGGTATCTGGAGCAGTTAATACTCTTGTTTGTGCACGATGTAATACTTCTAAATAGGATTGTCTTGTTGCCTGTTGCGATTCAATGTAGTGAAGTAATTGATTTGCAGGAATAAAGCCACGCGAAACAGCCTGATAGTACTTTAAAATATTCCCTCCCTGTTCTTCTTTTTTTACTAATTGAATGATGTTGTGTTTTTCTAGTTCGCGGAGGTGATAGAGTATTTTTGCGCGAGAAAGATTTAAAAGCTGAGCAAGTTGATGACCTGTATATGGCTTTTCGACTAAGTATATAAGCATTTTTGTACGTAATGGATCGCTTATTACTTTTAATTGTTCATATGTTTCGATAATGGAAATGGCTTTTTGTTTCATTATGCATCATCCTTTTTTTAACCAGTTAAATTTATTTAACTCGATTGTATTACAATTTTAAATAAAAAGAAAGTTAATTTAGAAATTTATAAATTAAAACAAAGACAGTAGGATTCCATGTAGAGGTCCAAACACACGTCCATCAACTTACAGAACAGGTTGCCCCTAAAACGAGAAAATCGCCATCTCCAGATTAAAATGTACAATTTTTTGTTCAAGGCGTACCGCCAACATTTTAACGAAAATATACGCTAAACAAAATTCGACATGAAAAAATGTTAATTTTACTACTCTAAGGGAACCATCCAATCTCAAAAACGCGCAGGTATTTGAAACAAAGAAAATTCACCTTAAAATGTCGTAAAAACAGCTTTAAATCTGTCTCAAGACTCATCTCTAAATCAGAATCTCAATTCGGATTGAGATTTCCTTAGCGTATAAAAAGGTTAAAATGTGAGTGCCACCCCATATAAAACTTTGCCCTGTCAAATACCATTTGACTTTAATTTTCGATTAATCCTTATTTTCCCTATAATATACGGACCAATTTTTAATTTGTTTAAAAGATACACCACAGGAATTGATAATAGTATACCAATAAAAAAATCAATAAATAATGAGCCGAAAAGAGTTTGAAACTGAGGTATTTTTATTAATATCATATTGGATATAGTCCTATGAAAAAAAGGATGTAGTAAGTAAATTCCAAATGAGTATTGGCTTATTAGTATTAAAAATTTAGGTACATGTTTCATTTTTGATGCAATATGGAAAAAGAGAAGTATTGTAAATATTGTAAATAAAAGAACATCAATTCTTTTAGAACTAGTAACAGTTAAAATATTAAAATGTTGAAAAAGAATAATAATTATTCCTGTTAGAATCCATAAAGAAATAATCCATTTTAAATTTTTATTTAACCATGTTTTAAAATATTCGTAATGAGAACCCGCATAATATCCGATAAAAAAGTAAATTATCCAACCTGGAAATGGAATCCAAGAGTATTGGTACCAAATATAATCTCCATATGGAATATAAAAAGGTTTAATAAAATTAAAAAAGCTTAAATAAATTAAATTAATAAGTAACGAGCAAACAAGAACAATTTTAGGAGGAAAGAACCTCTCTACTTTATTAAAAATAATGTATAAAAAGTAGAATTGAAATATAATTAAAACAAAATAACCATGAAAATCTCCTAATATAATATTTTTTATAGATTGTACTAAAATTGCATGAAATCCATTTCCATAATTTGAAATGAATGCATAAAAAATCCCCATACATATAAAAGGAAATAATATAAATTTTACTCTCTTTGAAATGAAGTTATTAGGTAGTTTGTCTTTATAATTATAAACTATTATAAATATAGATATAAAAACAAACATCGGTGTACCGTACATAAGCAATAATTGAAGATACGCTATGAATTTATCAATTATATTATCTGACCCAAAATGTGCAGGACTTCGTGTTATAGCATGTATCAAAACCACACTTAAACATGCTAGACTTCTTAAAACTGTAATTTCTGGAACCTGTTTGTTCATAAATACCACCTTTAACATGACTTACATATCTCTATAAATTCCGATTAAATTTTCCGCATATCAAAATTATTTTGAAAGGTGGCTTGTTTCTTACGATTCCCAGCCGTATCAATCTTAATCCCCATAAAGAAGAAGGGGTACTTAAATGCGGCGAGAAATAAAATAGGATTTATATAATAGATGTGTATAACGTGTAATGTTATACTCTATATCTTAAAAAAAGCTTAATACAGTTTATACCATTTAAGCAGTTAGATTTTGCTTTAGAGCATATTATAACCATACCTAAGAATCTAAATTTCAAACTAATCAAAATTACCAAAGTATATTTAATGGCATCGCTCCCCACATCCATCAACTTAAAATTTTATAGCGTTCCCAGAACAAAATTTTGTGTTAACTGGTAGCAAAAAAGTACATTTTTCCGTTTTGGGGGCACTTCAAAATCTTAGCTTGATAGCGATGGGGTAGCACCAACAAAACGCGAATTTCGTACGCTAAGCAATTTTTCACATAGAAAAAGCCAATTTCCTGTACGCTAAGGAAGTTGGCTTTTTACTGTTAATTTGTTTGTAGTGGTCGAAGAGATTCTAAAGGTGCAATTTCTTTCTTATTAAATCGGTATTCTCCTAGGAAATTAATATGTTCCCATCCTAATGGAGAAATATGTTTTAATAGCTCTTCATCAAATTTTTCTTTTTTCTTCAAAACTTTTATTGCTTCACTTAAATAAACTGTATTCCATACACTAATCGCATTAATTAACAGGTTTAGAGCGCTACTTCTTTGAAGCTGATCTTGTAGCGCTCGTTCTCGTAATTCACCATGTTTTCCAAAGAAAATTGCTCGAGCTAGTGCATTCATAGCCTCTCCTTTATTCAATCCTCGTTGGATACGCCTACGCATTGTTTTATCTGAAAGGTAATCTAAAATAAAAATTGTTTTCTCAATTTTTCCTATTTTTCTTAATGCTTTTGCTACTTTATTTTGACGAGTATAAGACCCTAATTTACCCATAATTAACGCACCCGATACTTTACCTTCTCGTATAGAATGAGTTAACCGTAAAACATCATCATAATTATCATAAATTAACTTCATATTAATTTGTCCCCGTATTAAAGTTTCTATATTTGAGAATTATTTAGGTAATCCTATTGTATACAATTTAGAAGTGGCTAAATCGCGTAAACGAGGTGCAAATCGAAACCCTAATAAATGAGCCAATCCAAAGACTTGGTCTGTATAACCAGCTGTATCTGTGTAGTGCTGTGCTCTTCGATAACTAAATCGGATTCATGGTGTAATAATCCATCGATAACATGCACAGCATCCCTAGCATTTGTGTTAATCACTTTTGTATAAAAAGAAGAAAATTGGTCACTTACGAATCGATAAATGGTTGCTCCTTTTCCTGTCCCATAGTGTGGATTAAAACTAGCACTGAGAGAAGATACCCCAATTTGAACTCTCATTCCATCCGATGATGAAGTAGTTCCATCTCCCCAATAAGAGGATAAAGGAATTTTATGCTGAAAGTTTACGAGTATGGATTGAGCACGTTGAAAAGCATCATCATACATTCGCCACTGGCTAGCGTGAGCCAACTGATGATAGGAGATGCCTGGAGTAGCATCAGCCATTTTAGTTAGACCAATGTTAGTTCCCATCGCCATCATTGCAGCAAGAGATATAATAATTTCATCGCCTTTAGGCGGTTTATTTGTTGATGCGTGAATCAGTTGCTGTTCAAAATTTGTCCAATTCGACACTTCTAGTAATAAATCCGTTAGTTTTATACGTGGTAACATATTGTATAGCTTAGCGCTTAGTTTCTTGGCGTCTTCTGGGACATCTCGTTCTAAACGATGAATACGCAAACTTCCTTTTTCTAAATCTACGCCTTCTAGAGAATTTATATTTTTAGAAAAGGATTCAATTCGATGCAAAAGGGTTTCAGTGCGCTCTTTTATATATTCTTCTACTTGAATCGGAACCGCTAACCTGGTACCGATATTTTTACTTTTTGTCCATTCTTGTTGTGGAATAAGATATTCATCAAAATCTTTATGTTGTCTACTACCTACAATAGAAATATCCCCTGAGCGTACATAATTTCGAAGTTCAGTAAATGCGGCCAATTCGTAAAAATGTCGATTAACACTTCCGTCTTCATCATATACATATCTTTCCCAACGCTTGGAAACAAAGCTTAATGGAGCACCTTCTGGAACTTTTCGTTTTCCAGCTTCATTTAACTCGTGGATAGTATCTAAAGCTAATAAAACGGGATTTGCATACTTGGTAGATCGAAATTCTAATGTTCTGAGTAGTGTTGGCGTATACTTACGTAAATAATTATAACGACTTTCTAATAAATCAAGATAATCATAATTCATAGGACGAGATAACTTTTTTGCTTCCTCTACAGAGGCTATAAATGTATCCCAAGGCATCACCGTTTCTAATAATAAAAATGGATCTAAGTTTTCTTGTCTAGCTTTAATTAAAGCTGTTCCTAGATTCGCGTAATGATTGATTTTTTCATTAACTGATTTTCCATTCTGTTTTTGAATTTCTTCTTGCTGTTTCCTTCCTTTTAGTTGAAGATTCATAATCTGTTTATCATGAATTTCAAATGCTTGATCAACCAAATCCTGTGTTAAATCTATTAAATATGCAATCATGATTGCATATTTTTTGGTGCTGTGAAATCGTCGGAAAGAGAAAGGTTCATATCTTGCTCCTATTCGAGATAATTGCCGTATTCGATTTGGATGTAACCCTTTGGTATCAAGCTTTAATGTTAATTTTCTTATGTAATCTAAGCGTTCAATTACTTTTAAAAATGCTTCAGGAGAAAATTGGCCAGGTATTTCTCTTAGCCACGATAAATAAGTTTTTGAAGTATTAGGCATTGGATGGAGTAGGCTATCTAACTTTTCTTGTTGTGAAGAAGTCAAAGAGGATGTTAGTACTTTAAAATTTTTTCTTCTGTACGCTTACGTACTTCCCATACAGCTCGTTCTATTGTTGGTATTGCAGGTAAAATAATTTTCTCTTTTCGTAGTTCTTGTAATACAGTTTGAATCAGATACATTGTATTTCCATTTTCTAATGCATATGGTTGTAGAAATTTAGAAATCCTTCGATAATCACGAGTGGTAAAGTTACGATATCCATATTCTTTACGTATTTCTTCTAGATGTTCTCGCCTAGTAGGTTCTCGTTTTGCATATGCTTCATAGACCGTATGGTCTACACCAATTTGTTTAGCAACAAACTTTAAGAGTCCTTCAGGAATTACTGGTATATTCGTAACAGTACATCCAGGATATCTTATGACACAAAGCTGAACAGCAAATCCTAAGCGATTGTGATCTCTACGATGTTGATTAATAATTTCAAGATCTTCTGCAGAGAATGTGTAATGCAGTGCTAGCTCATGTTCTGTTTCAACAGAAATATGTAATAGTTCTTCCCTTTGTACAGGTGTGAGAAGTTCTTTTCCTCTCATAATATTTCCTCCATTTATAAAAGTAATGAGGTTATTTGTTAATGTATCGATACAATGTTGTTTTACTTAGACCGGTAGCCTCTGTAATTTGTTTAATGCTATATTCTTTACTTTGATACATTTTAAGAGCCATTTCTACTTTATCTGTATGTTTTTGGGGTCTTCCGCCTTTTTTTCCACGAGCTCTAGCTGCATTTAATCCTGTTTTGGTACGTTCGCTAATAATATCTCTTTCTAATTCTGCAATACTTGCCATCATTCGAAAGAAGAATTTCCCCATAGCATTAGAGGTATCAATGTTGTCATGAATAGAAATAAAATCTACACCTAGTTCTTTGAATTTTTCACTTAACTCAATTAGGTGTTTTGTAGAGCGAGAAATTCGATCAAGTTTGTAAACAACTATCTTATCGCCTTTACGTAATACTTTCAGCAACTCTTCGAGTTGCGGACGATCTTTTTTTATTCCTGTCATTTTCTCCTGATATAGCTTTTCTACACCATATTGTTGCAAAGCATCTATTTGCATATCGAGATTTTGTTCTTCTGTGCTGACACGAGCATAACCAAAAATCAAATTATTTCACTTCCTATCTAAATATATCTATTAAAATAGTACCAAAAACCTCATTAAATTTAAATAAGAAACTTTGTTTTTGGATATGGGTTTTGGTACTCGATATGGATGGGTTTTTAACGCTGTTGTTAAAAAAACAAACAAGTGCCATAAACGGTCGTTTAAGGAACTTTATTTATTTCTAACGAAACTAACGGAACAGATTAGCATTAAAACAATATTTTGTGTTATTGCAGCAAAAGATCGTTGATTAATGGTTTAAATTAAGTAATGATTGAACTAGTTAAAGAGTAGATAATGTGTTTCAATGTTATTTTTATGTTTAGTGCTATTAAAACTCGAGAGGAGGGAAATTCAATGGAAAAGGAATTTCCTATAATTGAAACAAGAAGATTAATCTTAAGAGAAGTAACAACAGAGGATGCTAATGATATGTTTAAATATCTATCTGATAAAGATGTTGTGAAATCTATGGGGCTAATACCTTTCCAAACTGTAAAAGATGTATGGGATGAAATAGGGTGGTATAAATCTATATACGAAGAAGGTACAGGAATTAGATGGGGAATTACAATAAAAGATTCTGGCAAGGTTATAGGAAGTTGTGGTTTTCTTAATATGCTTACCAAACAT
>NZ_JBFTMD010000040.1:0-27280 GCF_056396785.1 Bacillus sp. 05T21
ATCATTAGTAGAGAAGTTGGCAAAAGCACAGCGTGTTCTTTCTAGAAGAACGAAAGGATCTTCTCGCTGGAATAAACAACGAGTAAAAGTAGCTAGAATTCATGAATACATGACGAATGCTAGAAAAGATTACTTGGACAAAATCTCGACTGAAATCATCAAAAACCACGATGTTATCGGTATAGAAGTTTTGCAAGTATCGAATATGTTACATAATCATAAGTTGGCAAAAGCGATTAGTGAGGTATCATGGTCACAGTTTCGAACCATGTTGGAATATAAAGCAACATGGTACGGTAAACAAGTCATTGTCGTATCGAAAACATTTGCTTCAAGCCAATTATGTTCTTTTTGTGGATATCAAAACAAAGACGTTAAAAATCTAAACCTACGTAAATGGGATTGTCCTGCTTGTGGTACACATCATAATAGGGATATTAACGCAAGTATCAATCTAAAGAATGAAGCGATAAGGCTTCTACCCGCAAGGACTGCGGAGATAGCTTAATAAATTAGAGTTCGATAGAACTCTTTACTTAGAAATCCCCCACTTTCACTTCTAAACGAAGTGAAAGTGGGGGTAGTTCGATTATTCACATAATTTCCAAAATTAAAATCTTTAATTGTTAATATTTGTTATATAATGAAATTGTCGGACCGGGCATCAAATAGTGTCCCTTATGTTTCTGTTGAAACAGTTTGATTGTCCCGTGTATTAACCTTAAAAAGAACTTGGTTACAACAAAAAGTATGTGAACAAACACAAATCTCTAACCATCTCTTCTTTTATTTTCAACGGATTCGTATCCTAGATGCCAACGTATTTTAAGTACCAAATGCTTTAGAGAATGTATATCCAGGCTCTCGAGGATGTGCCCAAACAGCCGGAATCAAAATTCACCTTCTAAGTTACAACGCACATGCGTATATATGATTTTCATTCTATCCATGAATGTATATAAACAGCTAAGGGAATGAAAAAGGATTAAAATTATTTTACTTTTGAGAAGTATATTCTTGTACAAGAATCAATAAACAAAATATCATAACATAAAAAAAGAATTGCAATCCATGTATTCTCTGAATATAATAAATGCGAAATTTATCTAAATTCTACGAAAATACAGACTTGTGTTTTGTGAAGGTGAATTGAATAAAAAAACATTCATTTAATAGGTGGATTGTTAAGTGTATTTATTTTTAAATACATAGATTTAAATTCTAAAAATAGATTTATTGAGTTAGTTTTTAATAGTATAGAATAATATTTACGCCCGTACATTTAGTTAAGTAAGTAGTGCCTTTAATAAATATTGTAATTCCGATTAAACGATAACGATTATAAGAAAATATGAAATTATAACACAATCATTTTTTACACCTACAAGTTTCTGAATAATCAAACTAATATTCTTTTACAGCAAATACAATCAGCATGTAATGTTTTTTCTGAAAATTTGATGAATGGTGGGAATGAAATGAAACGTAGGATGTTAACAATATGGTTTGGAATTATAAGTTTAATCATTATATTGCTAGGGGTTTCTATTCCACAAGCAGCAGCCGAGATAATACATCAAGAAAAGTTTCAAATGAACTGGAATTATATTAAATTCAAAGATACTAAAGTAAAGATAAAGGCAGACTTACTAAGGACGTCATCAAAAGATATTGCGTATTGTTTATCACCTGATCTGAATTCACCTAACGGAGATGATCTCCCTGAAATTGGAAGAGATAATGATTTTGTATATCGTGTCTTACTTTATGGATATCCTCAAAAAACGCCGGCTGAATTAGGGGTTTCTACAAAAGAGGAGGCCTACTATGCAACTCAACTAGCTATCTGGATTGCATCTAAAAAAATTGAAATTGCCGATTCAAAGCCAGAAAACCAACAGGTATATAACCTTGTAAAACAATTGGTAGAAAAAGCTTCTAAAGGTACTGAAGTTCAGGAAACATATTTGAACGTAATACCTACTGGAAAACAAACTGTAGAGCAGAATGGGGAATATTTTGAAACAAATTTATATAGAGTTCAATCAAATTCAGTATCTGGAGTATACTCAGTTCAAATGGAGGGTGCACCAGAAGGAGCTAAAATTATAAATGAACAAGGTGAAAAAAAGAATGAATTCTCTATAGAGGAAAAATTTAAAGTTATGATTCCCAAAAATGCAACAAGTGGAAATTTCAAGATAAGAGTAAATGCAAAATTGCAGAGCTTACAAGCAGTTACCTTTGATGGCCAACAAAGGATTCAAAATACAACTGCTTTATTACCAAGAATGAGTGAAAAAAGCAGTACAGATATAGTAGTAAAATGGGAGTTTTTAGGGGCGTTAAAAATTATGAAGGTAGGAGAAAATAGAGAGGCTTTAAAAGGGGCAGTGTTTGAGGTTGTAAGTGAAAATGGGGATTTTAGACAAGAAATCACTACAACTGAGAATGGGAGTGCTACATTAAATAAACTTCCTACTGGTACGTATATTGTAAAAGAAATTCAGGCTCCAGAGGGTTATGTACTTGATCCTACAATAAAAAAAATGGAAGTAAAAACTGGCGAGATAGCAGAAATAGAAATAAAGAATCAAAAAATAACAAGTGGCCTGGAAATTAAAAAAGTAGATGCTACATATGAAAGTGCTAAACAATCTTATGATATACAAAGTAAAGAGCACACAATGGAAAATGATCTTGCAAGTAAGGAAAAGCATCACCTGCCATCAACAGGAACGAAGTTTCCAACTGTCCCGTTTGTAGGACTAGGACTTGTTATTTTAGGAATCTATATATTAAAAATAGGAAAAAATCATAGTTAAAAACTATAAACAATAAGGATTTTGTTACCAATGCTTAAAGTTAAATATGCTAAGAAATATTTTGTGAAAAATGTAGATTATAACAATCCCCATAAATGAAAACGCTTGCAATGGATGTAATTATGAAAAAACTATATGATATACCTAAACATTTTTTGGCATATAAGAAATAGTCCCCATTCTTCTCTATTTGCCTATTCTTACACTTATCATAATTTATTATGATATAGATATTGTTTTAAAGTGTTTTGCACAAAATGAACAATTGAGACTTTTAGAAACAAACACCTCTATGACCTTACTCATTTCTTAATTCACATAATTTTCAAATATTAAAACTCCACATGTTAATATTTGTTATATAATAAAATCAAGCCATATGTAAGATGGTTTCCCCGTTACGAGTAATGAGATATTTTGATTCACCTTTTATACATTATCTGAAAAAGAGCTTGTAGTGATTCCTACAAGTTCTTTTTGTTGCTCTTACAAATACGAAAATATCCTTTTTAGCAACCAGTCATTTTCCGTTGTGAATTTTATCCCTCCTAATAAAAATCATAATATCTTTTTAAAGAAAGTTTAGATTTAAACCCCATATAGTGATCCCTATGAATACATAAAATTCTCTTCCTTTTTTATGTATTCATTAGCTGTTTAGTATATCGAAAAATGATGTAGAATTTACCTATTATATTATAAAAGTATTAAGCATGATTTTAAGATGAAATATTGCATATTAAAATGTATTGATATTAGTTAATACACTTAATATAATGAGAGTATAAGATTCACTACATCATAATATTAAAAAGGAGGAAATGATTATGGAAATCGCAATGGCAGTTTTAAAATTCATAGGTGGAGCAATTCCATTGGTTCAAGAACTTTTAAAAGCATTTATGTAAGTTTATTACTCCGCAATTATTTATAGGAATTATCAGACAAATAATCTGTATATCAAAGATAAATTGATGTACAAATCATTTGTCTGAAAAAACTTTAAACAAGAAATAGAATCCCAGAAATCATAAGGGATTCTTTTTCTGTGTGTGTAATTATGGCTGTACCCCATGCCCATCAACCTAACAGAACAGGTTGCCCCCAAAACGATAAAAATAAACTTCGTTTCTATAAAAAACACAGAATTTTCGTTAAAGGGGAACTTCAAAATGTTAACTTGATGGGTTGAGCCCCTTATTCCCCCTTATCGAGGGGGGATTAGTGTTCAATTATATATATTAATTATGAACAAAATTCACCTATTAGCACTTAAAATATAGGTGGATTATTGCTTAGAAATAAATTTGTAATTGCTGGTGATTTTTATCTCGTTTACTGTAAAAATCACTATAGAAAGAGAGAAAAGGGTTGTAATGGTAATAAAAATAGAAGAGATATACCAAGAGATATTGGACGGTAAAAGGAAMAGATTTCCCAAAGGTACATGGAGTGATGATCAAGATAATAATCTAGCAAAACGTGTAATCAAGTATCTTATAGAAAAAGTTTTAAAGTGGGATAAAGAAACAATTCTTAAGAGTTGGAAATCCCAATTAATTATTAAATATAAATTAGGTGGTTTACTTAGCGTTAAATATCATGATAGCCCATATGTAATGATAAATGATGCTTATCCGAATTGTTTTAAAGAATGGGAATTTCAAATGACACCTAGGAACTATTGGACAAAGGAAAAGGCATTGAAAGCGTTAAAATGGACGATAGAAAAAAAAGAAAGGTTAACAGATAATAAACTATTGGAGGTTTATAACGTTCGGTGGTTATCTAATCATAATTTGAGTTCGCCTTGCCAAATTTTTTGGGGAGGTAGTCCTTACATAATGATAAATGAATTATATCCAGACCATTTTAAGGAATGGGAGTTTAAAAAAACTCCTAGTCGTTTATGGACAAGAAAAAAAGCGTTGGAAGCATTAAAATGGACGATAGAGGAAAGAAAACAAATGAATAATGAGGAGATAAGAAAAAAAATTAGTGTAATTTGGTTTTCAGAAATAGGCTTAAGGACCCCATTGGAGAGATATTGGAATGATAGTCCATTTAGTATGATAAATGAGTTATATCCTGGATGTTTTAAAGAGTGGGAATTCCAGAAAACACCTAAAAACTACTGGACAAAGAAAAAGGCACTGGGCGCATTAAAATGGACGATAGAGGAAAAAGAAAAGTTAACTAATGAAGAACTTACAAAGGTCTATAGTAGAAGATGGATGATTAATCAAAGGTTAATAACTCCATTAGAGAGATTTTGGAAAAATAGTCCATATGCCATGCTTCACGAGTTGTATCCAGGGAAATTTAAAGAATGGGAATTAAATAGAGCCCCTCGTGGATTTTGGACAAAGGAGAAAGCATTGGAAGCATTGAAATGGACGATAGAGGAAAAAGAAAAATTAACTAATGAAGAACTAACAAGGGTATATAGTAGAAGGTGGATAATTAATCAAGGGTTAAGAACCCCATTAGATAGATTTTGGAATAGGAACCCACATACTATGTTAAGTGAACTATATCCTAATTAATTTATAAAAAATATGAAAGTTTAACATAAATGAAACTAAATCTTTCTTTTACGGGCTCTGTTGCAAAGTTTTTATATAAACAAAAAAATCCTAATTTAGTAGGTAGAGTTTATGCAACTTTGAATAGTTTCTTTAATTCATTGTACGTCGAAAAAACGAAGTTTGGTTGTTGCAAACTTCGTTTTTGTTTATATAGGGCATGAATAGTTTTGATGCTTTTCAAGGTACGTGAAGCATGGCGAAGACTTTGAAATCCTGCGGATTTGGAAAAACGTCGCTTGATATGTCTATGATCCTGTTCGATGAGATTATTCAAATGCTTGATTGTGCAATGAATGGTATACTTATAAAAGTCTTGCTCTCCCAATTTATTGAACGCGCAAAGTAACGCGGGAGTCTTGTCTGTTGTGAGAACCGTTGCTTCTCCTAATGTTTTTACTAGTCTTTTCATAAAGGCATAAGCCGCTTGATGATCTCGTTTTTTGCGAAGCTGAATATCCAATGTGTGTCCATCTTTATCAATTGCTCGATAGAGATAACGCCATTCGCCTTTCACTTTGATATAGGTTTCATCCAGGTACCAAGACAGCTGCACAGATTTGTTTTTCTTTTTCCAAATCTGATAAATGAGATTTCCATGTTCATGAACCCATCGCATGATGGTAGTGGGATGGACCGATTTACCACGTTCTTTCAAAATTTCAGATACATCTCGATAACTTAAAGAAAAACGATAGTAGTAGCCGACGGCTACCAAAATAACATCTTGTTTGAACTGTTTTCCTTTAAAATATCCCTTTTATCATTCTCCTCATTCTGTTTTGCAAAAGTTTATAAATAATAACATATATATATATGCCTATAGTAGTTACGAAAAGGTAACAAAAATGCTATTTTCAAAAAAATGCTTGATATATATTTTGAGTTTTTGTTATTATAAGCTTATTTATTCTATATTTTTGCAAATGTACTAGAGGGAGTGCCATCATGTATGGTATGGTTGAAATCGCAAAGGAGAACAATATAAGTCTCTATCATTCTCTTCGGTTTCTGATTGAAACGTTCCAATTACTAAGACAAAAGAAAAATCTATGTTGGGTTTTCTTTTGTCTTAGTAGTGGGAGGAGCCCTAGTGTTATGTTATAACACTGGAATATGTAGGAGAAACTATAGATTTTGGTTGATTATATGGAATGAAAAATTAAATCGTTATTCTTGGGATTCAGACTACCATTATTCTCACTACTATTCTCACTATTATTCACACTATTATTCACATTAAAAGAGGTATAAGGAGGAAGGTATATCTATTAAGATGGAGAGATATACCAAGTTAGAAATGAACATTAAATTTAATAAAAAAGTAGTAGCATTCACGGCAGGATTAACGGTATTATCTTCACCATTGGTATCGTTTGCAGAGGAACAACAATCAGTAAACAATAAGCAACCTACAAGCGTTCAGGAACAAAGTAAAACAGACCAACTTCAAACATCAGATGAACAGGCTCTAAAAAGTATTGAAGCTAGTTTTGAAGAGGTAGACGGACGTGGTGGAGGTACTGTCGATAATAAGAAAGCAGACAGTCTTCAACGTTCAGAAGGTATTCATGAAGAAACAGGTACATTAACTGTTCCTAACAATTCAAACAGAACAAAACGTAGTCTGTCTTCCGCATCACCTAGCATCTCTAGTACAATAAACGGTGTTCCATTCACTGAATGGATTGTTCCAGCAGGTAACGATAATATTCGTCCTCAAAACTACATGAGTCCAAAGTACATTACAATTCATGAGACTGATAATACAAGTGTAGGAGCAGGTGCTAGGAACCACGCTCAATACCTATATAACCAAGCAGTAGGGAACACAGACCGAGCTGCATCATGGCACTTTACAGTGGACGATAAAGAGATTTATCAACACTTACCATTAAACGAAAACGGGTGGCACGCAGGAGACGGTAATGGCCCGGGTAATAGAGAGTCTATTGCAATTGAAATCGCGGTTAACAGCGATGGTAACTACAGTAAAGCAGTAGATAACGCTAAGAAACTTGTAGCTTATTTAATGAAAGAAACTGGTGTACCGTTAAATAACATCGTAAAACATCAAAGGTGGAGCGGTAAAAATTGTCCTGCTAACATGATTAATAATGGACAATGGGATGCATTCGTAAATGGTGCTGGAGGGTATTATAATAATCTTTATCAACCAAAAGACGACATTACTGGAGGTTGGTATGAGCCGGCTATTCGAGAGCTAAATAGAAGGGGTATTATGGCAGGGGAAGGAAACGGTGTTTTCGCACCTAATAGAGCGGTAACAAGAGCCGAATTTGCTCAATTAATCTCTAAATCTCTAAACTTGCCCGCTGGAGATATTTCATTTAAAGACCTAAACGATGCAAACTCAACTTTGCGAGATGGTATTAAACGCACTGCAAGTGCAGGTATCATTGCAGGTAGAGGTGACGGTTATTTTGACCCAAACACACCTATTACAAGAGAAGAATCAGCAATTATTGTAAACAAGGCTTTACAGTATAAAGGTCTATGGGGGCCAGTTGCAAACTTACCATTCTCAGACAAAGACAAAATTATCTATAAAGAAGACGTACAAAGATTGTATGGACTAGGTATTGTAAAAGGTAAGGGTGACAATCAATATGACCCTAAAGGAACAACAACTCGTGGTGAAACAGCATCATTCATTCTAAACATGCTTCAAGTAATTGAAACTGGTAGTGTTCAAAATGTAATTGGAACGGCTGAAATCAATGGTATTGGAGTAAATATTCGAAGTGGAGCAGGTTCAAACTACTCTATTGTTAGAAAGGCAAGTAAAGGTGAAAAAGTTACAGTATATGAAGAAAAGAATGGTTGGCTAAGAATTGAAACGAATCAGTGGGTTTATAATGACCCTAGTTATATCAACTATAACAAACGATAAAAACTAAATAGTGAAAGGAACAAGTCATATTTGGATATATAACTTGTTCTCAGGCTGTGAAGAAGACTTTCTCCACAGCCTGTTTTTGTGTCTTCTCCCTCTTTACCTGCCAATGCTGATAAATTAATTTTTTTGAAATTGTCACTTTCCTGTAACATAAGTGATTTATTTTATAATAAGAAACTGACATGGAAAGAGGGAGAAGTTATGAAAAAAATCATACCGATAGTCGCATTAATAGGCATGATGAGCTTAGGGATACAAGAAATGAATGTGAAAGCTGAGACATACAAAAGTGCAGGTTCCAAAATGGATTTTTGGAATTCTAAAAGAACAGGTACTAATTTTATGAATAGCACTTCATTACCTGAGAACTACAAAAGTGCAAAGGAAGCTCATATTGAATATGTTCGTTTAGCACCTGATAAATGGGCAAAAGATAAGGATTTCTTATTTGAAGACAAACCAGATACATCAGGAAAAGATTTTCTTATCGGTAATGCAGATAATTATCAAAGATTGGTGGAAGAGGATGTAGCAAAATTGAAAGCAGATTTAGATGYTGCACAATCACAAGGAATTAAAGTTGTACTTACAATGCTTTCATTACCTGGTGATCGTTGGCGTCAATTTAACAATAATCAGAATGATGATAGAATTTGGGAAGAAGAGAAATATCAAGAACAAGCAAGCCAATTTTGGAAGGACCTTGCGTTTGAATTGAAAGATCATCCAGCTGTGGTTGGTTACAACATTATCAATGAACCACATCCAGAAACATCTAAGAAAAATAGATATAATGATTTTTGGACGGAAGATTATGAGAAATGGTATTCAAAAGTGAAGGGAACCCCAGCTGATTTAAATGAATTTTATCAAAAAGTTGTTACTTCAATTCGTGAAGTAGATAAAGAAACACCTATTATTTTAGATTCAGGTCTATATGCCACACCTTGGGCTTTTAAATATCTTAAACCAGTTAAAGATAATAAGACATTGTATGCATTTCATATGTATGAGCCATATCAATTAACAAGTCAACGTGAAAATCAAAATAAAGAGTATCAATATCCTGGAATTGTAAAAGTAGGAGATTTAGAAACACCTATGATGTGGGATAAAGATGGATTAAATACATTCTTACAGCCTGTTCAAAATTGGTCTCAGGAAAATCATGTACCATCTAATCGAATCATTGCTGAGGAATTTGGAATTAATCGTACCGTTCCTGGAGCACCTCAATACATGCAAGACTTAATTTCTATATTCAATCAGAAAGGATGGCATAAATCATTCTATGCATTCCGTGAAGATACTTGGACAGGAATGAATTATGAATTAGGAACAGAAAAAATAAAATGGGATGAAGAGGGGCAACCAAAGCGTCAAGATAATCCACTTTGGGATGTAATAAAAAATGATTTGCAAATCGATGCAGGAGTAAATAGAACTACATTTAAGGATGTCCCACAAGAACACTGGGCATTTCATGCAATTCATGATTTAGCGAATAAAGGAATTATTGCAGGTTATGGAAATGGGATATTTGGTATGTGTGATAATGTAACACGTGAACAAGTAGCTGCATTAATTTACCGTACTTTGTATATAGAAAAACAAGATAAATATGAAAATCCATACAGAGATATCGATGGAAATTCAACAATGTTTCCTGAGGAAATATTAGCTTTAACTAAGTTAGGAATTTTCCAAGGAGATGATCAAGGAAACTTTAGACCGAAAGCTACATTAACACGTGCAGAAATGGCACAAGTTATTAAGAAAGCGTTTAGATTAGATGTAAAGGCGCCACATAATTTCAACGATGTTCCAGCAAATTCATGGGCAAAAGATGCGATTAGTGCCGTGCAATCGAACCATATTGCAGTAGGAGTTGGAGAAGGGAAATTTGCTCCGGATATGAACGTAACACGTGAACAGTATGCACAGTTTTTATATAATGCAATTTCAAATGCACAATCCCATCAATAAAAAGAAAATGAAGTTGAGTGGTTTATTATATCATCATTATAAGGGCGTATTACTGCTCGTAAAAATTTAATTGGTAATACCCCATATCAACTTAAAAACTTTATAACGCCCCCTAAACAAAAATTTTGTGTTTTTATAGCACCGAAGTTCATTTTTATCGTTTTGGGGGCAATTTGTTCTGCTAGGTTGATAGGCATGTGACGTTACCTTTTTATAAGCTTAATTTTTTAGAAAATGATACGAGGTAAATATGATGAAAAATAAAAAAAGAACAGCTACAGTTGCATTAACAACAGGATTAGCTTTAACAGCTGTAATACCATATGGAGTAGGTCATGCAGAGGAAACAGATCAATTACAAGTTCAAATTCAGGAGGATTCGTTCCGTACAGGTGAACTTACACAACCATCACAAAAGGCACCAGAGAATGTAGTAAAAGATGCCCTTAAGGAAAAGACAGAGCAAGCTTTGTCTCCAAAACAAGTGAATGGAGAAATGGGAGTAGATTATAAGGTTCTTCAAAAACGCGGTTCGTATGATGGGACTACACTTGTGCGTATGCAACAAACATATGAAGGAAAAGAAGTATATGGGTATCAATTGACTGCACACGTAGATAAAAAGGGTGTTATTAAAAGTGTTTCAGGGGATAGTGCGCAAAATTTAAAACAAGAAGATTTAAAGAAGCCTATTAATCTATCACAAGAAAAAGCGAAACAATATATTTTTACGAAGTACGGGAATGATATCAAGTTTATTTCTGAGCCAGAAGTAAAGGAAGTTATTTTTGTTGATGAAAATAATGGACAAGCCAGTAATGCATACCAGGTTACATTTGCTGCAGTAACACCAAAATATGTATCTGGAACTTATTTAGTGAATGCTCATAATGGTGAAATGTTAAAAAATATGGTACAAGATTCRGATTTAAAAGCAAGTGAGAAGCTTGTTGATGCCTTAGAGGAAAGTAGAAAAAGCAATCTTGCATCATTAACTGGAACAGGAAACGATGCTTTCGGTATATCTCGTACATTTGGTATTTCTAAACAAAGTAATGGTGAATATGCACTTGCTGATTATTCAAGGGGGCAAGGAATTGAAACATATGATGTGAATTACAGAGATATTACTAAAGAGGAAAGCTATTATCCTGGCACACTAGCAACTAGCACTTCAACAACATTTAATGATCCAAAAGCGGTAAGTGCCCATTACTTAGCGACGAAAGTATTTGATTTTTATAAAGATAAATACAAGCGTAATAGTTTTGATAATAAGGGACAAAAAGTAGTTTCAGTTGTACACGCTTGGGATTCTGAGGATACGAACGATCCAAAAAATTGGAAAAATGCATTAAGTGCTAATATTAATAATAGTAGTATGCTCGTATATGGAGATCCTATGGTGAAGGCATTTGACGTAACGGGACATGAATTTACACATGCGGTTACATCTAGCGAATCCAATCTTGAATATTCCGGAGAATCTGGTGCGATTAACGAGGCGTTATCGGATATTATGGGGACGGCTATTGAGAAATATATAAACAATGGGAATTTTAACTGGACAATAGGAGAACAAACTGGATTAGTTTTACGTGATATGAAAAATCCATCTTCAATCAATTATTCAAATGGAGTACCATATCCAGATGATTATAGTAAATATACTAATTTAAATGGAGAGGATGATGGAGGCGTTCATTTCAACTCAAGTATTATTAATAAAGTTGCATATTTAATTGCAAAAGGTGGCACTCATAACGGTGTAACTGTAAAAGGTATTGGCGAGGATAAAATGTTTGATATTTTTTATTATGCAAACACTGATGAACTAAACATGACTTCTGATTTCTTTGAATTGAGATCAGCATGCCTTCGAGTTGCAACAAATAAATATGGCGCGAACTCGGCTGAAGCTCAAGCAGTCCAAGAAGCTTTTGATGCAGCAAAAATTAAGGTAACAGTGGAAGAAAAAGAAAAAGCTGTGGAAAAACAAGTGCCGGAGTTAACTGTCCCGTTTACAACTACACTACATGTAGGTGATACGTTCGACCCGATGAGAGGCGTAAAAGCTGTTGATAAAGAAGATGGTGATTTAACATATAGAGTAAAACATAAAGGCGATGTAGATACTTCTAAACCAGGTAACTACATTGTGGAGTACTCGGTTGTCGATTCCCAAGGGGTTAATGCAACGGCTACACAGACTGTAATTGTAGAGGAAAATGGAGAAACTCCAGATATGGAACCTAAATTAACAGTGCCTGTTGGAGCAACAATTAATGTAGGAGATTCATTCGACCCAATGGCAGGAGTATCAGCTACTAATAAAGAAGACGGTGACCTTACTTCTAAAGTAACAGTTGATGGTAAGGTAGATACATCTAAGGCCGGTACTTACGTATTAACTTACACAGTTACAGACACTAAAGGTCATGAAGTAACTGCGAAACAAACAGTAACGGTTAAAGCTGAAGAAGAAGTTAAAGATGAAAAACCAGTACTAAAAGTACCTGCTGAAACAACAATTATTGAGGGTAATCAATTCTCCTCAATGGCAGGTGTATCAGCTACTGATAAAGAAGGCGGTGACCTTACTTCTAAAGTAACGCATGAAGGAACTGTTGATACATCTAAAGCCGGTACTTATGAAGTAATATATAGTGTCAAAGATTCCGCAGGTAATGAGGTAACTACAATACAAAAAGTAGTTGTGAAAGATAAGGACAATGGTAACGGTTCTAATAACAGAAATAATGGTTCAGACAACGATAACAGTTCTGATAATGGCAGTACTGGTACTAACAACAGCAATGCCTCTGATACTGGTAACAGTAATATCTCAAACAATAGTACTACTGACAAAAAAGAAGATACATATAAAGAGCTTCCAAAAACGGGTGCAAGTACAAATAACAGTGCAGCAATGGGTGTATTGATGGTTCTTGCAGGTATGGTTCTTTCTTTTGGTCGTAAATTTAGAAAGGTATTAAAATAATAGTAACTTATTGCATTAAAAAGCACCTTCAAATATTGAAGGTGCTTTTTATGGTTCTGGTGCAAAAATATTAACTTGATGGGCATGAGGTCACCTTATCAAAAAAAGAAAATTGTACGTTTCGACACATTTTAACCGGTTCCCTGTACGTTAAGGAACTGGTTATTTATTTTACCGATTTTTTATAGACTTTTTATCTCGTAATGGTCTTAAATTATTGAAATTTGTTTTTTGGTTTAAGTTCCAAACATAATCACCTGTTAACGTAATATGTTCCCATCCAAATGGAGATATATGTTGTACATATTCTTCGGGAATGTCCACTCCTTTTGCATGCAAAGCATCAACCGCTGTGATATATATACTGTATTTCATAATATAATAGCTGAAATCAGAAGTTGTAAACCACTTGCTCTATGTAATTGATCCTCATAAGAACAATCAAGAATTTCTCCTAATTAAAAATGCATCTCAAGCAACATTATATTTTGCTGCTCCTTTATTTAAGCAATATGTACATGTTTTCCATTTTCAACACGCTGTAACCATTTTAACACTTGTTAATACTTATTTTCTGAATATGTATTTTGATCTCCTCACATTAATATTTAATACTTTCCTTATTACAAATTAAAATCAATGAAAGACTTTTGTAACACTTATGCAAGAAATTCGAAAGGTATCTAAGCTAAGATGAATTTCAGAACATTAATTTTAGATGATTCAAAAGTGAATATTTTCACAAAGAGAGGAGAACAAAATGACAAAGAAGTATAAAATAACTGGAATTGGAAAGAAGGTAATCCCTGTAACAGCAGCACTAGGTATTCTTTTTTCTATGGCTCCTGTAGCAGAAAATAAGGCTAGTGCAGGGATAGGTGCAGTATTAGATATAACTATTACTGTATTAGGTGCTGTAGCAAACACTTATGAAGCACTTGGAATAAGCCCAGGGGATCGAGACCCAGGCACTCACATTGATGTATATGCAGAAAACGAAACTTACCAGGCTCCTAGTTTTACATCTGGGGAATTTAATATTTCCATGTATCATACACAAGGTGATTCGAATTTTCTTAAATCGGTTAAAGTACGCTATCCAAATGGAAGAATTGAAATTCATCAACTAAGATCTGGGCAGCAGCTTAAAATTACTGAGGCAGGTGCAATTATAGATTTAAACCCTAATGCAGCAAATGTCTCAGAACACGATCTTCTTTACATTACACAAGCACAATTAGACGAAGGAAAGACCGGAGTTGTGATAAATCAAGGCCAACATGCATTTGTAGAAAAAGCATCTGGTAAAAACCCAAGATTTCTTGGTCCACTTTACAAAAAATATTCCGGCGACTCCTTTGGCGATTGGACGGTGATTGCTAGAAATTCAGATTACCTATTTGATCAGATAGCAAATAAATTATCAGATGAGCAAAAACGATTGATAACATTGACTTCAAAGCCAGTATCTAAAGATGTCCTTGACAACTATGTTAATAATGATCCTAAAGCTCGTGCAGATTTTTATGATCGATTATCTGATATATTGGCGGAGCGTACTAACGCCCTAGAGACATCTATGGAACTGCCATTCATTAAACTAAATGATGGTAAACCTTATCAAATTATCCCTTATAAAAAAGGAACAAATAAAGTAATCGTAAAAACAGGTTCAAAATATCTTTCAGGAAAAGAAGGAAAGGGACTTCAATATTCCGATTCGCTTGGCGATGATGAAGTGTTTGAATTTGTTCAGACAAACAATGGTTATAATGGCGAATTCCAATTTCATTTAATAAATAAAAATGGAGTAAAGCTAGCTGGTAATCAGTATATTTCACAGTTCGATACTGATTGGAGTTTCCAATCTGAAATTCGTTTCCCTGATAAAAGCAACAATGAAATTAACAATTGGTTAATAGAGTGGTATCCGGGTAAAGAAAATGAGAGACAGAAGTATGACAAAATAGAGATTATACCTAATGAAAAGGACCCTACTAAATATAGTGCAAAAGATTCTTCTGGAAATGTAATAAAGAACAGTTGGATAAATCGAGGTACTGGTTATTCCTTTACAGATGCTGAAGGAGTCATTTTGACAGGCTGGCAAGAAATTAAGGGGAAGACTTATTATTTCGAACCGTCTAATGGCTACATGGTTACTGGAACTGGAACTGATTCAGAGATTGAGGGTAAGTATTATAACTTTAATGATGACGGTGTTTTACAACGATCAACCTTGAGAGGAGAGAACTATTCCGATGCTTCTGGAGCATTCGTTAAAGAAGGCTTAAAAGATATAGATGGTAAAATCTATTATTTCCAAAATTACAATGTAACTAAAAAGGAACTACGTATAAAAGAGCAAAATGTCATCCTTCATTTTTCCGACAAAGGTGTGCTTGAGAGAGTTTCTAATCTAAATGGAGAAGCTATAAACAGCAGTGTTAATGTTAATCTTGACAACAAAACATTAGCATTTAATCAAGACGGTTCGATTTTGAAAACAGGAATCAACAAAAATGCGAATACAATAGCATACTATAGTTTAGAAGATGGACCTTCCTATACCGGTTGGAAAATGATAGACGGTAAAAGATACTACTTCGAAAATGGCCTCAATTCTACGTTCAATGCGCATAAAGACATTGACGGAAAAAGATATTATTTTCATGAAGACGGATCAGTTAACCGAGCAGGGTTCGAAAAAGTTGATGGTAAGATATATCATTTCGACAATAACGGCGTAGCACAAACGGGCTGGCAAACTATCGATGGTAAGTATTATTACTTCGATGAGAATGGGGCAGCTAAAACAGGATGGTTCAACGTTGGTGGTGGATATAGACCTTGGCCTCTTGCATACGGATACCTTTGGTATTGTGCTAGAGAAGATGGTTCACTTTATTCAGACGGTTGGTTTAAAATCGACGGTAAAGATTATCACTTTGACCAGTGGGGACATAAGATGTAAGGCTCTGATGCAAAAGCTTCAAGATAATTGTAAGTAATCTCTAAATCTTGGACATACTGATACTATTACTCTAAAAAAGGTGAGTGATCAGTATGGAAAGCGAAATTTATTCAAGTGGAAGCATTATCATCTTGATAATATTTTGCAAACAGTAAGATGGTACCTACGGTACAACTTGAGCTTTCGTGATTTGGTGGAAATAATGGCGGAACGGGGCTTATCTGTTGCTCATACAACGATTATGCGTTGGGTTCATCAGTATAGTCCTGAATTAGACAAAAGAATCCGTCGTCATCTCAAGCAAACCAATGACTTTTGGAGAGTCGATGAAACATATATCAAAGTAAAGAGTCAATGGATGTACCTGTATCGTGCTGTCGATTCGAAAGAAAATACCATCGGTTTTTACCTAAGCACAGCAAGAAACCACAAGGCTGCAAAGCAATTCTTCAAAAAAGCTTTGCAGTCTTTTCATATTTCTGAGCCGCGTGTCGTGACAGTCGATAAGAATCCAGCTTATCCTATAGCAGTTGAAGAATTGAGAAAAGAAAAAAAGATGCCATTAGGCATCCAACTAAGGCAAGTAAAATATCTCAATAACATAGTGGAACAAGATCATCGTTTTGTTAAAAAGCGAGTTCGTTCGATGTTAGGATTGAAATCTTTTCGTACAGATACATCCATTATTTCTGGAATAGAAGCTAAGCGTATGGTAAAAGAAGGTAATTCGTTTTACTGGACAAGTCTGTCCAAAATCAAGTGAAGTTCATCCATCAACTATTTGGAATTGCTGCTTAAGACTAGATTCCACTAGGAAACTTTTCGCCTCTTTATATCTTTCCTAAGTATTTGCACCAGAACCCTTTTGTTTCAGTTCCGGCAATTATATCATTTAAAGAATAAGATATATATATGCTATTAGTTTATATGTTAACAGGAGTGAATACCTTATAAAATATTGAATGTATGTTCCTTGTTGTTGTGTTTTTATTTATATAACTAAATGTTAAATCTTATAAAAATCTTTTAATCTAACTATATGCAATATTACATATTGGTTATGAGTATTTTTCGTGTTATATTATTTAATTGCTATATGTTTTAGTAATATTTAATTTTGAAAGGGGAAAGATTATGTTACAAAATACAGTTCGTACTCCAAATAAGAAAAAAAAATGGATTATTGTTGGGGTTATTGTACTAATTGTTATCGTTGCGGCGGTAAATATTTTTGTTATCCAAGGTAAGAAGAAAGGCACAGCGAAGACAGATGCTGTAAGTTTTGAGAAAGTGACAGAGCGTAAGCTTAATAATACGAAATTAATTTCTGGTCAGGTGAAGCCGGGGAATATTGAAAGTTTCTATGCAGATCCGACTAAAGGAAAAGTGAAAGATATTGAAGTGAAAGAAGGACAAGAGGTAGAAAAGGGAACGAAATTATTCTCTTATGATAATGAAGAAATTAATCTGCAAATGAAGCAGGCTGAGCTTGATCAGAAGATGGCTGATATGCGCTATGATCAAGGGAAAAAGAAGATTGATTCGTTGAAGAAAGAAATTAAGAAGGTGAAAGATAGCGGGGCTGGGAAAGAAGTAACAGACCCAATGGAAGAGCAAGTAAGTGAATTAGAAATGACACAAAAAACAACTGACCTTGAGAAGGAAAAAGGAAAGTTACAAAAAGAAGAGTTAAATAAAAAACAGAAAGAACTTACGATTTATAGTAATTTTGCTGGTGTTGTACAGAAGTTAGATAAAGATGCAGCGCAAAGTTCATCCCAAGCTTTAGGTGGTCAAGGAAAAGCATTCTTACAAGTAGCTTCTAAAGATCCGTTCCAAGTTCAAGGGACTTTAACAGAACTTCAAAAGTCACAAATTCAAAAGGATCAAACGTTTACTGTAACTGCGAAAGCAAATAATAAGAAGAAGTGGACAGGTAAAATTACAGAAGTAAGTGAATTCCCAACGAGTGCAGAGATGGCTCAAGCTGGTGGTGTAGGCGAAGCGACTCAAAATATGTCTCAATATACATATAAGGCAAGCCTTGATAGCCAAGATGGTTTATCTCCAGGGTACCATGTTTCATTGCAAGTAAATTTAGAGAATAAGACGATGATTGCTGTTCCAAGTAAGAGCATTGTAGAAAAAGGCGATGATGCATTTGTTTATATTGAAGAGAAAGGGAAGCTTCATAAACAAAATGTGAAAAAAGGCGCTACTGATGGAGACTGGACAGAGATTTTTGAAGGCGCAGCAGTGGGGCAAAAGGTGGTTAAAAATCCTTCCGACAACGTGTATGACGGAATGGAAGTGAAAGAGAAATGATTACGTTAAATAATATTGCTAAAACGTATTATCAAGGAAAATTGGCAGTACCGATTTTACATGGTATTAGTTTAACGATTCAGAGTGGTGAGTTTGTTTCAATTATGGGACCGTCTGGTTCCGGTAAATCAACGCTTATGAATATTATCGGTTGTTTAGATCGCCCAACAGAAGGAAAATATATGCTGAATGATGTGAATATCTTAACAGCAGACGAATCAAAACTAGCTTTAATTCGTAATGAATATATCGGCTTTGTGTTCCAGCACTTTAATTTATTGCCACGTCTTTCTGCAGTGGAAAACGTTGAACTTCCGCTTATCTACGGTGGGGTGAAGAAAGCAGAGCGTCGTCAAAGAGCTCTTGAAGCGCTTGGAAAAGTTGGATTATTAGATAGAGTACACCATTTACCTAGTGAGTTATCAGGTGGACAGAAGCAACGTGTAGCAATTGCGAGGTCGATTGCGAATAATCCAACGTTCATTATGGCCGATGAGCCGACAGGGGCGCTTGATACGAAGTCCGGTGAACAAGTTATGGATATTTTCACGAAGCTTAATGCAGAAGGTACGACGATTGTTATGGTTACGCATGAAGAAGAGGTAGCAGCTTATTCATCTCGCCGCATTGTACTGCGAGATGGGAAAATTACTGAAGATAGAAGGTGTGCAGTATGAGTTTACTAGATAGTATGAAAATTGCCCTATCTTCAATTTTAGCTCATAAACTGCGTTCAGCTTTGACGATGCTCGGTATTATTATCGGTGTAGGTTCTATTATTACTGTCGTTGCGATTGGGCAGGGCGGGGAAGTGATGCTGAAGTCGAAAATCGCTGGTTCTGGTAATAACCTTATGCCAATTCAGTTTAAGCCGGATATTAATGATGAGTTTGCTATAGGTGGACATGAAGTACCAAAATTAACGGAAGAAGATATTCTTGAGGTGAAACAGGTAAAAGATGTTGCCCATGTTATTACGACGAATAGTACGATGGAAACACTTGATATAAACGATAAAAAAGCAATGATTAATGTTATTGGACTGGATAGTGAGTATTTTCAAGTAAATAAAGTGAAAATGGTCAAAGGCCGTTCATTGAATGAATCAGATATTTCACAAGGTAATAACGTCGTTATGATTAGTACGAAGGCAGAAGAGACGCTATTTAAAGATGAAAATCCAGTAGGGAAAATTATTGAAATGAAAGGACAGCCGGTGCAAATTATCGGTGTCTATAAATCAGATAATGAATTTATGGGATTTGAAACTGAAGAAGTACTGATTCCTCTCACCTTATGGCCTGTTTTATACGGAACAGATGAAATTCAAAGTATCGCAATTCAGGCTAAAAATGTAGACAATTTAGAATCAGCAGGAAAAAAAGCTGTTGAAGTATTAAATAGTCGTAAGCCGAGTGAAATTCCAGGTAAATATGAATTAGTAAACTTAAAAGAGTTCCAAGAAGGAGTTTCTAAAGTCACTAATATCATGACAATGATCATCGGTGGTATCGCTGGCATTTCATTAGTCGTTGGTGGTATTGGCGTTATGAACATTATGCTCGTATCTGTAACGGAGCGTACGCGCGAAATTGGGATACGTAAAGCGCTTGGAGCAACGCGTAGTAAAATTTTATTACAGTTTTTAATTGAAGCCGTTATGTTAACGCTTCTAGGTGGTTTGATCGGAATTGGTCTTGGATATGGCGGGGCATATATTGTTTCCACATTTGCGAAATGGCCACCACTTGTTTCATGGGAAGTTGTTGTCGGAGGCGTATTATTCTCAATGACACTTGGTATTATTTTCGGATTAATTCCAGCGAATAAAGCTGCAAAATTAGATCCAATTGAAGCACTCCGCTACGAATAGTTTACTAGTGTAGTAAAGATAAATATCTCTATTACACATACATATTGTTTGAGTTAATTGTTTTTACCATCCTTTAAAAGGAATATGTGAATAGAAGGAGGCGTTATAATGAAAGCGAATATTAATACACAAGATGTAGGTGCGAAAAAGCCATCATTATTTGGAATGATTACATCTCCTGGAGTACAATTTGAAAGAATGAAAGCAAACGAGAAAGTTTGGGGTATGTTCCTCTTAGTAGCATTGTTACAAGGGCTTCTAGGTGGTTTAAATGCGTATGTTATGTATACCTCACCTGAGATGCTTAAAATGAAAAAAGAATTAGGTGAAATGGCTGGACAAAGTTCACTTACATCAGAAGTTATTTCTGGAATTGGAACAAGCTTTGCTAGTGCGATGGTTGGAACACTATTCATAGCAGCTATTTATAAAATGTTTATGATGTTCTTTGGTAATGATACGCCTTATAAAACCTTATTGAATATTGTAGCTTATACAAACATTGTCCTTATTATTGGTGGACTTATTAATTCAATTTTAAGTATAATCTTTAGTAGTGGAATGAGCCAATATA
The DNA here is from genome assembly GCF_056396785.1 of Bacillus sp. 05T21. NCBI lineage: Bacteria > Bacillati > Bacillota > Bacilli > Caryophanales > Bacillaceae > Bacillus > Bacillus sp. 05T21. The sequence goes on from NZ_JBFTMD010000040.1 coordinate 21,064, forward strand.
CGAGTTTAGGGTTATTATTTACGAAAGGTACATTTGCATATGGAATTGGTAATACAATTGAAATATTCTATGTATGGAATTTAATCTTAATTTGGCTCGGATTACACATTACAACTGGATTAAGCAAAGTGAAAGCATCGATTCCAATTATTATTCTATTCATTATTAAAGCGGTATTCTTTGCGACAATTATTGTATTAATAGCAAAGTTTTTACCAGGTATGCTATTGTAAATAAATTAAGTTCCTTATAAATAAGTTCAGTAAAATATTTGCAACATTAGTAACCAGTTCCTTAACCTAAAAGGTACTGGTTATTTTTTGTCCAAAATATGTTCAAACGTACAATTTTCTTATTTTGATATGGTGCTCCCATGCCCATCAACTTAAGAAATTTTAATACCCCCAAGTACCAAAAAACGTTATTCTTTCTAAACAAGCTAGATTAGAAAGGATGACGTTTTTTATGAATCTTTCAATTCAAAGTAAACTACAATTATTTACTGAAGAATTACATAAACATTTTACTCCTTCATTTTTAGAAAAGCTTGTTAGAACAACGTATTATAGCTAGACATATTCACTGATGGTTTGATGCATAAGTGAATCCCCAACAACAAATACATTTACACATATCAAAAGTTATTTATGTCATAAAGTAAAAAAAGGAAACGATTATTGGGTTCAAGGGGCATCCTGAGAGTAAATACTATAATTTGAGTTTGATAAGTGTATTTTAGAAATTTCAAAGCCTTTCAAATTAATGAAAGACTTTTGTAACATTTATGAAAGTGATTTGAAAGATATTTATAATAAGATAAATATATCGAAAGGGATTTTATTCCACAGCAAAAGTATAAGCAATGTACAGTATAATTTCATTTTTGTAATCTTATAGAAATAATGAAAGAAGAGGAGAAATAGCATGAATCGTATAAAAAATAAGGTTCTGGTGCAAAAATCTAAAGACTCTTGCAAGTAATCTCCTAATCTTGGACATACTGATAGTATGACTCTAAAAAGGTGCGTAATCAGTATGGAAAAGGAAAATTTGTTTAAATGGAAGTATTATCAGCCTGAACTAATCTTATTAACAGTAAGGTGGTACCTACGGTACAATTTGAGCTTCCGTAACCTGGTGGAAATGATGGAGGAAAGAGGCTTATCAATTGCTCATGCAACGATTATGCGCTGGGTTCATCAATATGGATCTCAATTAGAAGAGAAAGTACGACATCATCTTAAATCAACAAATGACTCATGGAAAGTCGATGAAACATATATCAAAGTAAAAGCTCAATGGATGTACTAATACCGTGCAGTCGATTCAGAAGGGTATACAATTGATTTTTATCTAAGTAAATCAAGAGATAAACAAGCAGCCAAGCGCTTTTTCAAGAAAGCCTTGGCTTTTTCGTATGTTTCTAAACCTCGCGTGATCCCTCCTATCCTGTAGCAATTCAAGAGTTAAGAGAAGAGAAACATATGCCTGAAGGCATACAACTAAGGCAAGTTAAATATCTCAATAATATAGTGGAACAGACCACCGGTTTATTAAAAGGCGAGTTCGTTCTATGTTAGGATTAAAGTCGTTTAAAACAGCAATCTCTATATTGAGTGGTGTTGAAGCCATGCATATGATGAAAAAAGGGCAACTTGTTTTACCGGATAAGTCTGTCCAAAACCAGAAATGATTTATTCATAAATTATTTGGCTTAGCTTCATAAGATAGAAATGAAGAAGAAATTGCTACTCTATGTTTCTAACTAACATTTTCGCACCAGAACCTTTTTTACTACCATAAGATAGAAAGAATACCACAGTGCTATCAAGCTAAGATTTTAAGTTTCCCCATAGCGAAAAAATGACTTCTTTACGACTAGTGTTTAACTCATTTTTTTCGGTTTGGGGAACAACCCACTTCTTAAGTTGACGGGCATGTATGGTGAAGTCTATTATATAAATTGGTCAAAAATTGACCTTCCTCAGTTTTTTTAATTCAATACATATGTTTTTTTATGGGAATATATGTTATAAACTTTACTTAGTCTAAGAACATCATAACATTCTAAATAGTATGGAGCGTGTATTATAATGAAAAAGATTTTATTATCGTTTATAACATTAGGAATGCTTATAGGATGTGAAAAATCTGATTCGTGTGATGAAGCAAGAGCCATCTACTCTGGAAATTGTAATTCTGATAATACACTGACAAACGACAAAGCTGAATTACAATTAGATTCCAAATAGTTGCTGTAATACTTAATTTGTATTTTAACAGGTAACAATTTCATTTCATTTTAGAGGGATATTTCCAATCGCGATTTCCTTTAGAAACAGTCGAAGAGGTTTCACTTTTTTAGTTAGGCTTTGTTTCTCTATGTTTTCCAGAGATTTTCGTATCTGTTCCATTTGTTCTTTTCCTTCTATTATATCAAACTCGATCCATTTGTGGGGTATCGCCAGTATTTCGGAAAAACCCCACGCTAAGAGTTTTTGAGTCATTTTAATGTAGGCTTAAAATAAAGTTTGATCACTTTTTGCTATGTATGAGCAAAGTTACTTCACTATTAAATTTATAGTAAGTATAACTTCCAATCCATGAACCAAAGGCTCCTCCCAAAAAGAAAATAGTCATATATAATCCATTAAGTCTGTTTCTTATCTCAGGATTCAAACCAAAGTCAACTTTTATTATATATTTTGGAGTTGCTTTACGTTTACCGTCTACAGATAGCGGTGCTCTTTTTTTGCATGAATTTTACGTCTGAATTCTTTAAAATATCATAATTTCAATTATCTAAAGACAACGGTCATTCATTAATACAATAAATGGAAGGTTATTCGATTCCCTATATTTGTATATGCGAAATTGCATAAAAATATATGTTTAAATAAGACGCGATTTTATATATAACTAGAGGTAGAGAAAGTAAATTATTGTTTAGTGTCTACTTAAAACTTTTAAGTTGATCGATGTGGCGGTATCCCTTTAAGAGAAATATTAAGCAGTTAGCCTTTGCTAACCGCACTTTTATTAGAGATATTTACCTGTTGATATTACGTTAATATGATGGAAATTTGCATAAGAATCTTAATATTTAGAAAGGAAATAAAAAAATGAAAAAATTCGCATCAACACTATGTATAGCTGGAGTGACTTTAACTATTTTAGGAGTATCTCCTCAAAGTAGCTATGCTCATCTCGATCAAATTGATTTAACTGAGAATGATCCTATTACTGCAGGATGGTCTGCAGAAGCTCCGTATCATTCTGATAAAAGTACACATTTATGGATTGCAAAACAAGCTATTGAAATTATGAAAACAGAATCTAATATTGAAGCAAATAAGCAGGCTGTGGACTTTTTAAATTATCCGCAATATAAGGATCTATTTTCTAAAGGATTATATGATGCAGATTATAATGCAGAGTTTAACGATGGTGGAACAGGAATAGGCGGCGTTTTTAAAGGCGGATGGAAATCTCATTTTTATGATCCTGATACTAAAGAAAATTATAGAGGAGAAACAAATCCAACGGCTCTTACACAAGGTAAGAAATACTTTTATGAATCTGGAGAACATTTACGAAATAAAGACTATGAAAAAGCTTTCTATTACTTAGGAGTAGCCACGCACTACTTTACAGATGCTACCCAACCTATGCACGCAGCAAATTTTACCGCAATTGATACGAGAGCTATAAAATATCATAGCTACTTTGAAAATTATGTTACAACCATTCAAAATCAATTTGCAGTCAATACTGGAGGGAATTATAACGACTCTCTATCCACACCTGAAGAATGGATTGATTATGCAGCCCGAGTAGCTAAACCTGAAATCCAAAATATTACTAATGATAAAACATTTAAGTATTATAATAGTGGTAAGGCACAATTGTGGCAAGAAATGGTTACCCCAGCTGTGCAGCGAAGCTTAGGAGAAGCTCAGCGCAATACAGCAGGTTTCTTAAATCTTTGGTTTAAAACTTTTACTGAAAATGTGAAAGCTCCAAGTATAGAGACCGCATTAATCTATGATATAGAAGGAAACGTCATAGAAGCAGGGAAAAACTATTATATCGTACCAAGTGAATCTCCTTATCAAGGTCTAACATTTGAATGGTATGTAGCAAACCGTTATGATTATGTCTCACTTGCAAGTAAAGAAAACAATGCTTTATCTGGTACACCTATAGCATTTGAATTCTACAAAGAAAATGATGCAAAGCTACACCACGGGGAGAGTATATATCTTCGCATGAAGCACTCAAATTACGATCAATTTCAATATTTAAATTGGTCTAATTATTCTAGTTGGATTCACCTTGCTCAAAAATCGGATAGTTTAGCTGACTTTAAAATTAAAATTAACCTGGATAAACCTACAGAATATAATATTTTTACAGATGACTATCCATTAAATTATGAAAATATAAATGCAGAGAAAAATTGGATCGTACTAGGTGGAAAAAAACAAAAACCTAGCTCATGGAAGTTTATACCTGTTAGATAAACTAAAAAGAAAAACACTCGTCCTTAATCAGAACGAGTGTTTTTTTATCCGTAAACGTCAAGTAACTTCACTTATTGGCAACAAACAAAAAAGCCCATCTCTTTTTTCATAAAAGATGAGCTTTTTTATCTTTCAATTATTCTAAATAACCTGTTAAAAAGAATAAAATACTGTAGCTTTGAAATAAAGTCGTACCGTTTATAAAGAAGATGTACTGTTTATACAGAAGTTGCATCGTTTTATCCCTTTGGATTTCCTTATCTATGGGTTACTCCCCATCGCCAACAAGCTAATAAAGGAAAATACCCCCCAAATGAGAAAATTGGCATATCCAGGTAAAAATATACATTTTTTTGTTTTGGAGCAACTAGTTTCATTACCTTGATGGGCATGTTGGTGAGACCCTAAAATGAACATTTGGATAGGCAATCCTTCTTCTCTTAAAATAACCTTAAATATATTATAGATTTAAGAATATCAGAAAAATAAATGGTATAATTTTCTAAAACATCCTGAATAAAGTTGATTTTAGAAAAGGAGTAGAGGGGAAATGTTTCAGAAGCTCAAATTTTATTTAATCAGCCTTGTAATTAGTTCAATGTTAGGTGGGATTATCATAGGTGCTAATTTCTTGGTCCATAACATCTATTATTTAGTTGTAGGTAAAGAATTTCATTTTAATATGTGGTCTTCCATTATTATATTTAGTATCGTATTTATTTCAGGTTTTACATATATGTTGAAAAAGGGCCCAGATATACTTATTAATGATTAAACCAATAGTAATTCATGATCTGGTTGGCCTCTTGTTTGTTGTTAGGGAAAGATAACAAAACTAAATTTCCTTAAAATGAAAAAATACACCATCCCTTCTATATATTTTTACAAAAAGAATAGCGTTATTTTGATTATATGGATACAAATTTATCTTAGCTTGATGGGCATTTGGCGGTACCCATTTTTGGACTAGTTATATATATATGTTATACGGAAAAAACAAAAGAAATTTAGCAAATAAGTTGAATAAATAGAAGAAATAACACTTTGCAAACACAACACCTTTAATTAGAATAGTTCCTATAATTAGATAAAGTATGATGAAAATAGGGTTTTAAATTTCAAAAAAGGCGAACATTCGCGACTTTTCTGCTGTATTGTTCCTATAAATCTAATAGGTGGATAAGATAAATAAAATTAGATACCCAATATGGGATAGTGTTAATAGAATCGAAACCGTTCATGCCATATAGAAACAAAACAGGGTTCTGGTGCAAAAGCTTCAAGGTAATTACAAGTAATCTCTAAAACTTGGACATACTGATACTATTACTCTAAAAGGGTGTGATCGGTATGGAAAAGAAAAATTAGTTCAAATGGAAGCACTATCAGCCTGATATTATCTTATTAATGGTAAGATGATACCTACGGTATAACCTAAGTTTTCGTGATTTGGTGGAAATGATGGAGGAACGTGGTTTATCCATTTCTCATACAACGATTATGCGTTGGGTTCATCAGTATGGTCCTGAATTGGACAAACGAATCCGACTTTACCTCAAACAAATAAATGACTCTTGAAGAGTCGATGAAACATATATCAAAGTAAAAGGTCAATGGATGTACCTGTATCGTGCTGTTGATTCGAACGGAAACACAATCGATTTTTGCCTAAGCAAAACAAGAGATCATAAGGC
>NZ_JBFTMD010000041.1:0-29755 GCF_056396785.1 Bacillus sp. 05T21
CATGCCCATCAACTTAAAAATATTAATTACCTCCAAGTGTAAAAAAACAATATTTTTATCTGTTAGTTTGATGGACATGTGACTGAACCCCTAATACTTTACTTTAATAATGACTCTTTTCATGAAATAAAACTCAGTTATCAGTCTAAAACATTTTTTAGATCTAACAATAACAAGCGTACATTTTTACCTTTCAGATAGTCTCTTTTATTCTAATTTCTTCATTTCTTTCAGCCGTTCTATATCCTTTTCTGAAGCATTTTCTATTTTATACAGTTCATAGCTACCCTTTATCTCATTTATCACTGCAAATTCAATTTCATTCCGAACATAGCTTTTAGTTTTTCCCTTTTTATAACCAATAACATTATCTAATATAGTTTCCCCACTATCTTTTTTATATAAATTATAGCTAACAGGTGGACGACCAATTACATACTTATTATCAGAAAATCCGACTATATCATCCCTCCCTAATCCTGTCGAAACACTCCAGACAAAAATAATCTGAAATATAGAAAAAACAACAATACCGCATAAGAAAAAAAATAGGATTGATTTAAAAAATAACTTTAAAAGTATCCTGCCCAAAAACATTCCCTCCCATTTCATCTCGGGGTAGCAAGAACAAAACGCGAATTTTGTACGCTAAGGAACCGGATTTTTTAGATTGTTGAACTCAATCCCTCGTTAGTGCCATAAGAAAAAGAGTTACCGCAGTAACCCTATTGTTTATAATACACGTCATTGGGAAAAGCTATGGATGAATAAAGTCAATCTATTCAATTTCCCACAATCTTTTAATCTCCACCAATTCCTGTCCATTGAATTCCATTCTGTATATATCTGGTTTTGATGTCTGTAGTAAAAAATTCAAATCATACTTACTATCATAATACCCCATCATCAAAGTCATAACAGCTCCATGGGTTCCTAATACTACTTTCTGTCCTCGATAGGTGTTTAATAATTCTTTTAAGACTTTTATAGCACGTTTCTGACAGTCGACATTAGACTCTCCTCCCGTTAAAGCAAAGTCGGGTTCTAAAAATGACTTTGTTATCAAAGGGAATAATTCTTTATCCGACATTCGTTCCTCTTCAGCAATAAAAATTCTCTCTTTTAAGTCTTCAAATACTAAAACTTCTTGTCCTATTTGCTTCGCTAACTGCTGAACAGTTAGAATTGAACGATTGTATGGACTTGAGATAACAATGTCAATCCCCTCACCTTGTAATACATCTGTTATTCGTTGAACATCTAATTTTCCTTTTTCAGTTAATCCTCTTGTTTTTTCTTTTCCAGATTTCGGTGAATCCCCATGTCTCACCATATATATGAAAGTTTTCATAATTCCCTCCATTTTTCCAGGTTCCTTTACAATTCCTTTCTTATATTAGCATATATATCCAATTCAATTTCCTTAAAAATAACAGAAAACTGTGAATTTGAAATAAAGTCACGATATTTGTAAGAAAGACGCGAAGTTTTCACTATCCTCTGGTATAAAAAAGCGTTATTCTTTCTAAACAAGCTAGATTAGAAAGGATGATGTTTTTTATGAATCTTTCGATTCAAAGTGAACTCCAATTATTTGCTGAAGAATTATATGAACATCTTACTCCTTCATTTCTGGAAAATCTCGCTAAAGAACTAGGGTTTGTACAACGGAAACGAAAGTTTTCAGCTCATGATTTAGCTACTATCTGTGTTTGGGTTAGTCAACGGGTAGCAAGTGATTCTTTAGTGCGACTATGTAGTCAACTTCATGCTGTTACAGGAACACTTATGAGTCCAGAAGGACTCAATAAGCGTTTCAATAAAAAAGCTGTTTGCTTTTTAAAACATATTTTCTCTACATTACTAAAAATTAAAATTTGTGAAACATCAGCGATTCCAAGCTCTTCAATCGCTTATTTTCAGCGAATTCGTATTTTAGATGCAACAATTTTCCAGGTACCAAAGCATTTAGCTAGTGTGTATCCTGGATCAGGTGGTTGTGCTCAAACAGCGGGTATAAAAATCCAGTTAGAATATGATTTACATAGTGGCCAGTTTTTAAATTTTCAAGTGGAACCAGGGAAAAATAATGATAAAACATTTGGCACAGAGTGTTTACCGACATTACGTCCTGGTGATCTATGTATTCGGGATTTAGGCTATTATTCACTGGATGATTTAGATCAAATGGACCAACGTGGTGTGTATTATATATCAAGGCTCAAATTAAACAATATGGTATATATCAAAAATGAATTTCCTGAATACTTTCGAAATGGGACAGTAAAAAAACAGTCTCAGTACATCAAAGTTGATTTAGAACACATTATGAATACCTTAAAACCAGGCCAGGTCTATGAAATAAAAGATGCTTATATTGGAAAGGATAAAAAACTATTCACTAGGGTGATTATGTATCGATTAACAGAAAAACAACTTCGTGAACGTATGAAAAAACAAGTGTATACGGAAAGTAAAAAGGGAATTACGTATTCAGAAAAAAGCAAACGATTAGCTGGCATGAACCTGTATGTTACCAATACACCTTGGGAGATTGTTCCGATGGAACAAATACATGATTTTTACTCTCTCCGCTGGCAAATAGAAATCATCTTTAAAACTTGGAAATCTCTATTTCAAATTCATCATTGGAAAAATATCAAACAAGAGCGATTAGAATGTCATGTTTATGGAAAGCTTATTGCCATTTTTCTATGCTCTTCTACTATGTTTAAGATGCGACAATTAATTTTACAAAAGAAGAAACAAGAATTAAGTGAATATAAAGCAATTGGGATGATTCAAGATCATTTACACATTTTATATCAATCCACACAGCAAAACACCCAAGAAATAACAAAGATCCTAGTCCGCCTGTTCAACCTCCTACAGAAGAATGGACGGAAATCTCATCGATATGAGAAGAAAACAGTCTTTGATATTTTGGGTGTTGTCTATGAGTATAATGGAATGAGAAAACAAAAGAAAGCTGCATAATTTTTAAAAACGATACCTATCTAGGCTTATTTGGTGTGCTCATTTTTAAATATACAAAATATTTTAAAAGTTTTTTCGTTTATGTGAACGAAAGTTCATTTTGTTTCCATTCTTAAGTTGATGGGCATGTAAGAAAAAAGCCCTTTTCTTGAATAAGGGTAATCCAATGTTATTAATTCAGAACTTTAATGAGATCTAAGGAAATTGATAAGGTTATAGTTGGTTTCATTAGATGATTTGCCTAGCCAAATCAAATGTCCCCATGAGTCAATCAAGCAAAGCTCAGAAGAGGGAATGTTTTCTAGTGCATAATATGCATGTTCTAACGGTACAGAACCATCATGTTTACTTTGCATTATAAGAGTTGGACATGAAATTGCTTGTAAATCTTCAATAGTTATTTCATTTACTTGTTCCAGATCGATATAGAACCCATAACCAGATCTTTGACGGTGATTCATTCTTCTAATTGCTTCAGCATCATTATTATCTATTTTATTTTTTGCCTCATTATATTTTAAAGTACTAAATGATGGAAACATTTGTTTAAAAATAAACAAAGGAAATCTATTATTCATAGCAGAAATTAATTTCCATGTATTTTTTTCGAATTTTGGATGAAATAAGAACTTTGCAATCTTGTATTCTTTATCCTTAGGGGTAAGCCATTCTTTTGTAACTGCTGATTGTAAAATGAGTGTTTTGACATGTTCCGGATGTTTGGCAGCAAAATAAATTCCACTAGGGCCTCCTGCAGATATGGCTAGAATGTGAACTTTTTCGATGCTTAATTGGTTTAATAATTTTGCATAATATTCACACGCCATTGGAAGACTTTCCCCAACTTCTTTTGATGTTTTTCCATACCCCGGCCTTGAAGGGGTAATTACTGAAAAACCATTTTCAATTAGAAATTCGTACCCAAATTCTTCATTACAATTTGAATGACCACCGTGCATGACTAATATCGGCTCCCCTTTACCGTTTATCGAATATTCAATTGTAATACCTTCCGTTGAAAAGACCTCTATTTTTCTTTCCATAAAACAGCCCCATTTTTAATATACTGATTGGTTCTATCTAATTATAAAGTATAATATTACTTCTATCACCTTTAGAAAATCCCCCACTTAGCTACGCTTGAAGTGTGGGATTCCTACGAACACCAGCGTAACCGCTAGGTATTTAGAAGGCTATCCCCGTAGTCCCTACGGTTGATGCGAAATTCGTATGGTTTTTCAGTCTTGTTTTCAGTCTGACACTTGGTTTTCGTGCCATAAGTTTAATGGTTTTTTCTTTTTACGACTTTTGAATGTTATAGGCGAACGACAGCCAACAGACGAGTTCTATTTACGAAACTAGCACCATACTAGAATTCGTTCAAAGATAGTTTAACACGAAAGCACATTTATTTGCTAACGCAAAAAGTCAATTCATCTCCCTCCTACTCACTGGGATATACCCTTCACGTTCTTTGAGGAGGAGTCTTCTTGACTAAAATGATAAAAATTGTCCCATAAACGGTCGTTTAAGGAACTTTATTTATTTCTAACGAAACTAACGGAACAGATTAGCATTAAAACAATATTTTGTGTTATTGCAGCAAAAGAACGTTGATTAATGGTTAAAATTAAGTAATGATTGAACTAGTTAAAGAGTAGATAATGTGTTTCAATGTTATTTTTATGTTTAGTGCTATTAAAACTTGAGAGGAGGGAAATTCAATGGAAAAGGAATTTCCTATAATTGAAACAAGAAGATTAATCTTAAGAGAAGTAACAACAGAGGATGCTAATGATATGCTTAAATATCTATCTGATAAAGATGTTGTGAAATCTATGGGGTTAATACCTTTCCAAACTGTAAAAGATGTATGGGATGAAATAGGGTGGTATAAATCTATATACGAAGAAGGTACAGGAATTAGATGGGGAATTAYAMTAAAAGATTCTGGYAAGGTTATAGGAAGTTGTGGTTTTCTTAATATGCTTACCAAACATTATCGAGCTGAAGTTGGATATGAATTAAGCAAAGATTACTGGGGAAAAGGGATAGCTAGTGAAGCATTGGAGGCCGTTGTTAAGTATGGCTATCATCATTTTCAGTTAGAAAGAATTGAGGCTTTAATTGAACCTGCTAATCTCCCATCACAAAAACTAGTAGAAAAGCAAGGCTTTAGAAGAGAGGGGTTACTGAGACATTATGAATTTACTTGTGGTAAATTCGATGATTTATATATGTATTCAATCATAAGAGAAGATCTTAATATTATTTAAAGTATAGTTTGGGCGAAAGAGACTTTTAATAAGGTCAAATATGGGTTTAAAATAAAGTTTAATCGCCTGTAATAAAGTTGTACCGTTTATAAAAATGATAAACCGAAATTGCAGATAGATTTCGTTATGCTACGAACAATAAAGTTCTTAAATGTTAGTTTGRAACAAAGAAGAACTGTTCATAAAAAGTTTGATTAAAAGCCTGTATTATCAATACAGGCTTTTAATCAGTCTTTTTTCAAAACTYCTCTTTCTATTTTCTTTTAGATCAAAGTTATTAACATTACTTTGATCAAGCTTAATTTTAAAGCTACATAAAGTATTTCTTCATTTTTCACTACTCCTTTCGTTGGATATCGTTATAGAAGATGATGTTATATTAATTACTAGTTTTATATAAATTAATTTATATAAGCGAAAAAGGATAAAAAAAGCTTGAAGCTGACGCAAGGTCATTTTATATACTGTTTAGTAACTACTTCGTGTTCTCGAGATAAATTAGATTAAGAAATTAGGAGATTTTTAGATGAAAATGAAAGATATTATTATTTATGGGTGTGTCATTATAGGTGCAGGTATTGGACTGACAATGGATAATGCATTTCCAGGTGTACTGATTGGTTTGGGAATAGGGTACGTACTTCAGAATTTTTTTCGTAAAGAAGAATAAATACATAAAGACTTATGGTAAGGACAAGTGAGAAAAGAAAATGATAAGGTCGAAAGAATAAAGCAGTTGTTAATGTTAGAATCTTAACGTACAGGAAGGTAGGTTTATTAGTTGATACACATTAATAAGGTTGGAGAGCTGACAAGTGTTACAGTAAGAACACTGCGCTACTACGATAAAATTGGCCTATTAAAACCAGCGGTTATGGTGCAAAAAGTATAACACTTGTGCAATGAATCTGTAAATCTTGGACATACTGATACTATTACTCTACAAAAGGGTGTGTGATCAGTATGAAAAAGGAAACTTTGTTTAAATGGAAGCACTATCAGCCAGATATTATTCTATTAACTGTACGTTGGTACCTACGGTACAATCTTAGTTTTCGTGATTTGGTAGAAATGATGGAGGAAAGAGGACTATCCTTGGCTCATACAACGATTATGCGGTGGGTCCATCAATATGGGCCGGAGTTAGATAAGCGAATTCGACGTCATCTCAAACAAACGAATGACTCCTGGAGAGTAGATGAAACGTACATAAAAGTAAAAGGACAATGGATGTACCTATATCGTGCCGTTGATTCTGAAGGGAACACGATTGATTTTTATCTCAGTAAATCTAGAAACCATAAGGCTGCAAAGCGATTCTTCAAGAAGGCTTTGCGGTCTTTTCATGTTTCAAAACCTCGTGCAATCACAGTTGATAAAAATCCCGCCTATCCCATTGCTATCAGCGGGCTGAAGAAAGAGAAAAAAATGCCGTTAGGCATTCAAATCAGGCAGATAAAATATCTAAATAACATCGTAGAGCAAGACCATCGTTTCATTAAAAAACGTATACGCTCTATGTTAGGACTTAAATCTTTTCGCACAGCTACATTTATTCTTGCAGGAGTAGAAGCCATGCATATGATAAAAAAAGAACAGATTGATTTACGGGATCAGTCTGTTCAAAATCAAAAACAATTCATTCATCAATTATTTGGATTAACAGCGTAAAGAACGATTCCGGTAGGAATCCTCATGTTTTTTGGGAATGTATCCTTTATTTGCACCAGAACCTTATGCGTTGGGTTCATCAGTATGGCCCTGAATTGGACAAACGAATTCGTCCATCAATTGTTTGGACTTGTAGTATAAGATACGATTCCGTTAGGAATATATATGCTTTATTCTCTTTTACTTTATTTTTGCACCAGAACCTTAAATACCTTATTAAACTTAATTTTTTGGGTTTTTTTCAAAATAGAAACCTGTCCCATTTACTTGTGGAACAAACTCTTTTTGAGCTGAGCTATTTTCCACCATATCTTGCTCTTCTGCTGTTATAACAGTGGTGAATTTTTTTAGTTCTTCCGGAATTTTCTCATCAATATTTCCACTAGTAGTTGTAGGTTTATCTACTTTTTGTATATTTTGTGTTTCATAAAAACTCTCTTTTTGTTTAGGGGGGATATACACCATATCTTCTTTTGTATTTACCCTTTTAGTAGATTTCTGAGGCTCATTTAACCCCTCTGCCTTTGCATTTAGTAAGGATAGAGAAGAAACAGCAACCACAGCAATGACTCCGAGTGTAGACCAACGATACGATTTCTTTTGAAATTTCTTAATCATAAAAATCCTCCTTTTCAAAATTCTTTTATTTCTGCTTAAATTAGCTATATTTGGAACTTGATAAAAATTCGAATAATGTTCTAAAAGATCAATAATTGTATGGCCATACGCAATTTGTTCTTCTGAATCTATAAATGTAAGAGCTAACGCATCACATGCTAACTCCTGGTCTTCCCGCATGCATGAGTAGGCATACCAAATAATTGGGTTAAACCAATTTAGAATGAGTAAGCCATACATCAGCCAATTCACACCAACATCTCTTCGTTTTATGTGAGCTAACTCGTGATGAAAAACAAATCGTAATTGTTGCTCATCTAATTCTGCCATATGAACTTTTGATAATAATACCCTTGGGCGTAAAAAACCAAAAACAGCAGGGGTATTAAATTTTTTTGTTAAGATTAATGGGATATCCTTGTGAACAGACATTGATTTTTTACAATTTGCAAAGATTGTAACGACCCTGTTATCTGTAATAATAGGTTGTTTGTTTATATAAAAACGTAAGCGCCTATTCATTATGATGATAGTGATGCTTAAGATGATAACCCCAGCCAGCCAAATATATAAGGCGGCTGTATATAAAGAAAACGTATTATGATCTTGCTTTTTCTTTTTTTCGGTTGCTTGTTTTGGGCCAGATACATACATATCTTCGTTTGAGACTGTCTTTTCATCACTTATATCTGTATTTTGTTGCATATATTGTTTTGAAGAAGAAGTAATAACTTCTTGATAAAAGTTAGTAGAAGTAATATTACTGGACGAAAGAATAGAATAGATACTGTAAGAACTATCTGGTGACCATGGTAATAGAAGTCTTACAATTAAAATCATCCATAACATGTACTGCCATCGCGGTGGGAACTTATTTCTAAGTAAAATTTTGACACATAAAATTAAGCCAATTAAAATACTTGCCATAATAGATGTTTCTATCACCCAATCAAAAAATTGAGGTAGATAGACTTTTACAAACATGTCTATCATCATCTATCCTTCCTCTGATTTTCCTCATTCTTCTCATCTAAAATACGTTTGAGTTCATTAATATCCTCTGAAGACAGCTTTTCTTCTTTTAAGAAATTCACAAGTAAAGGTTTAAATGCTGCACCATAGAAACGTTTGAGAAGTGATTTTGTTTCTACCTGTAGATAACAATCTTGCGACACTAAAGGGTAATAGGCATACATACGCCCTTTATCTTGATGGTAAGAAACAGCTTCTTTTTGGACTAATCGATTAATAAGCGTTCGAATGGTTTTCGGCTTCCAGTCCATCGTTACCTCTAGCGCTTCAATCACTTCATTCGCTGTTTGAGGAGATTTTGACCAGAGGACTTTCATAATTTCCAATTCAGCTTCCGATATTTTAGGTAATTCTTTCATTATATAAAATTCCACCTCCGTATTACATTTGTAATCCATAAATAAATATTACAAATGTAATCCTCAATTGTCAACCCTATTTTTAAGTTTGTAAATTCATTCTCAGTTTCTGTTACAAAGTTTCTCAAGAGATAAACAGAGGCATGAATGTATGAGGAGATATTATGAGGCTACTAGTAATTGCTGTAATTCATGGTACAGCGAAAAGGGTTCTGGTGCAAAAAATCTATAAAACTTGGACATACTGATATTACTACTCTAGAAAAGGTGTGTGATCAGTATGAAAAAGGAAAATTTGTTCAAATGGAAGCAGTATCAGCCTGATTTAATTTTGTTAACGGTAAGATGGTACCTACGGTATAACCTCAGTTTCGTGATTTGGTGGAAATGATGAAGGAACGGGGCTCATCTATTTCTCATACCACGATTATGCGTTGGGTTTATCAGTATGGCTCTGAATTGGACAAACGAATTCGTCGTCACCTCAAGCAAACCAATGACTCTTGGAGAGTTGATGAAACATATATAAAAGTTAAAGGGCAATGGATGTACCTGTACCGTGCTGTTGATTCGAAAGGAAACACAATCGGTTTTTTTCTAAGCAAAACAAGAGACCATGCATATGATTAAAAAAGAACAGATTAATTTACGGAACCAGTCTATCCAAAATCAGAAAGAATTCGTCCATCAATTGTTTGGACTTGTAGCATAAGATACGATTCCGTTAGGAATATATATGCTTTATTCTCTTTTACTTTATTTTTGCACCAGAACCATAATTCCTATAGTTAAACCAAGTAATTGATCTAACGAAATTACATCACGAGAAATCCAACGTATAATAAATCCCACACCAAATACTAATACGAGTAAAAAACCAAAATATCTTAGTCCTCCATATACGTCTTCCATACCCACACCCCTTTTAACTTCACAACTGAATTATACCATATTGTGGAATTCAAGTTAGGGTGTCTACATCAGTTAACATAACCCCACTTATTGGTAGTAAAACAAAAAGGATCCGCCATATGACAAATCCTTTTTGTTTTACTACATTCATAATACTTATTCTTCACCCAATTTTTTATCTGTTAAGAAACTTTGCAACAGAACCTTATCTCCCCTCCCATTATTCACCTATAAATTACAAAACAGTTTTACATGATTTATTTTTAAGCATCTCAATAATAATTTCTGAAGAATAATTCGCTGCAGTTTTTGAAAAATTTTCATATGAAACGGTCGCTTCATCATCTGCACTATCAGAAATGCATCTCATAACGAGAAACGGTACATCATTTATATAAGCAACATGTCCGATTGCAGCTCCTTCCATTTCTGTACAATAAGGTGCATACTCAGTAATTAATTTCTCTTTTAACTTTGCATCTTCAACAAAACATTCACCACTAACAATTCTTCCTTCATGAACATTGATATTTAGTTTGCTATTATTACAAGCTTTTCGTGCTAACTTCATTAATTCCTCATTTGCAATAAATGCTTCTTGGAACGGAAACAAATTCTTCATTTGATTTTTACTTACATCATGATGAGTTACATTTGTGGAAATGACTAGATCACCAACTTTAACATCAGGATGCAATCCACCCGCAATTCCTGAATTAATGATACAATCCACATCAAACTTATTGATTAATATTTGTGCACATGAAGCAGCATTAACCTTTCCTACACCACAACGTGTAATAATAATCTCTGTATCCATGAACACACCTTTATAAAAAGGCATTTTCGCAATTGTGTATTCCTCATGAACATGTAGTTTTTCTAAAAGTAAGTCTATTTCAATTTGCATTGCTCCGATAATACCGATTTTATTCATATATGTCATCCCCTTTTCCATTTATAAATATGCCCGCATAATATGTAGTTCTTCATAATTTTCAGCTATCCAAATCATTTCTTCTGTAAAACGAGTAGGCGGTACAATATGTCAAACAGCCTACTATGTAAAACGCAATTCAACTCAAGCACCCGTTAATGGAAGAAGTGTTATTCAAACATTAAGATTTTAGGGTCTTTATTGTAACAGTGAACAAGCATAGCGTGTAATTGTCCCCTATGATGATAAACGTGTACTAATATCTCTAACAGCCATTCATATCTTGTATAAGTCAAATCCCAATATGAAGTAGTTTGAGATAGGAGTTCTGCCTCGGATAAATTTATATATTTATTTTTTAATGATTCAAAATTGGTAAGTAAACCATCTTTTATTGAATCTAAGGTTTTATATGATACTCCTGAATAAAAATTTTCCATTTCTTCTTGCGTTGCTTCTTTTGAAATACGCCAATCAGCTTCACAAATCACTACTATATGTTCTAATAGTTCCCCGATAGAATGCTTATTGGGTGTTGGTCTTTTTTGTAAATCTTCTTCCTCTAAATTACCTATTATTTCGATTACTGTTTTTACAGCTACTTCAATTTGGTGTAATACATTTTCACAATTCACAAGTACCCCCATCTGTAATCAGCCCGATTTTTTTATCTGGTAAGAAACTTTACACCAGAACCGCATTAAACTTGTTCCCACTCTTTTCTTAAAATCCCCATTTTAATTGCATCAAAATAACTACTATCTACCATTCTTTTAGATTTCATCCTCTCAAATTGTAAACCTGGAGAGGAGAAAATTCCTATAATCGAAGGTTTTTCAGTTTGTTCTTCAAAAATTTTATTATTTGTATACAAATAATAGTCTCCTTGTACCATATATATTCATATATCTCATCATAAATAGGGTGTTTTTGCCCATCCTCCCGAAAAGGAGGATGGGCAAGAAAGGGTTCTGATGCAATGTTTCCGAAGGGATAATGTAGTCTTTTTACACTGTCTACTTAAAAGGGATAATACCAAAACTGACTCCATCTTTTCGACATACAATGAATTACAACAATTATTAATGTCCGCATAATATTTAGTTACATATGCTCACCTATATCTATCTCCTGAGAAACTTAGCAACAGAACCTAAAAAAGTTTAATCAATTTCCACCTTTTTTGCTCCATAATCGCGTCCAAATGTGTAAGATCCAGAATTGCTGCAGAAATCACTTTAAGGACATATTTACTGCTTCAAGAGCATGTATATTGGTTGTGTCAAACAGAGGAACATCGGAATCCTCCGGTTTTATCAACAATCCAATTTCTGTACAACCTAGTATAATTCCTTCAGCTCCATTTTCGATCAAGCCTTGGATAACCTTTTTATATTGATCCCTTGAGGTTTGTTGAATTTTACCTAAACATAACTCTTCATAAATAATTTTGTTTACAATTTCTCTTTCATAATCATTTGGTATGATAACCTGTATGCCATTAGATTCTAAACGTGATTTGTAAAAGTCTTGCTCCATAGTATACTTTGTGCCAAGTAATCCTACGGAGCTAATCCCTTGTTCTTTAATTTTATTAGCTGTTGCATCTGCAATATGCAAAATGGGTATACTGATTTTTTCCTGTATGTCACCAATAACCTTATGCATAGTATTGGTACAAATAACAATAAAATCTGCCCCACCTTTTTCTAGAGAATGTGCAACGTTACCCAATGTTTCTCCAGCCTTTTTCCAGTCACCCTCTGACTGATAACGCTCAATCTCTTCAAAATCTACGCTGTATAAAAGGCATCTTCCAGAATGTAATCCTCCTAACCTTCTTTTCACTTCTTCATTAATAATTCGATAATATTCAACAGATGATTCCCAACTCATTCCACCAATAAGACCAATAACTTTCATATTAACTCCTCCTAATCATACTCATTTTGATTTAGTATACAAATTTTATAAAATACCAAGTGATAATTTTGATTACATTTGTAATCTTACTATTACTAATGTAATCCTTAATAGTTAACTATACATTGAATATACAAACAAATTTTATTAAGTTATAAGAATTAACAAATGTAATCTGTGTGCTCTCGTTTTAATAGGGACATCATATGCAGTGACTCATAGCCATTATTACTTTTTAAACATTCTCTTAATGTGCCTTCAACTGTAAATCCTTGTTTCTTATAAAGGTGTATAGCACGTGTGTTATTTACTTTCACATCTAACCATAGCCGGTTCGCTTTAAATTTATTAAAGGTCCAATCCTTAATTAGCTTAAACGCTTCATTTCCATAACCTTTCCCCTTTGAGCCAATTGTGATTCTCATTAACTCAAGACTTTGATTAGGATTTATTAAACCAGCCAATATAATATATCCAACACGATTTTTATTTTTATCCTCAATTATCAAATGTAATATGTTATCGTCAGTTAAAGAATCCAAATGTTTCAATTTCGACCAAGGGATTATAAATCGCAAATAAAATCCATATCATCCTGTACGGTTTTTCTTAGATTAATTAAAAAAGAACTTTGAAACATTATGATCCCTTCTTTTCTAATCTATTTTTAAATAAATTAATCATTCTCTCCTGTGTTACCTTGAATTTCTATGACCTTTTTAAAATATTATTCTTACTTTAAACAATAAAAAATCTCACCTCCACAATCAAATATGCGTTATACGCTTGATTGCTGAGGCGAGATTATCGCGGTACCACTCAGTTTCTCTATTTCCTCACGGTAAATAGACTCAATAAGTCCTATGACTTTAGTTCGATAACGAGAACTAAATCGTTGCTTTCTACTGGGTACAATTTTCATTCTTTCAAAAGCAAAGCTCCAAGACTACCTTCAAAGAGGTCTAATAATCGTTCTTTCATCCAGTGGAACGAATCTCTGTGTATTAGTATTCTCTTTTACTCCTTCTTTTCATCGCTATTATGTATTTAATTCATATAAAAAGCCCCAACATTTGATTCATTCCTGAAAAATCAAATGTTGGGGCGAATTATCGCGGTACCACCCAATTCCCCTACTTCCCTTACGAGAAACAGGCTTTATAAGGCTAACTTTATTAGTTAGACTTGGGTCTTTTAACGAGACCAACCGTTACTTACTAATCTAGACAGTAGATAGCTATTTCACAAGTAAAGCTCCGAGGCTACCTTCAATGACTCGATCGTTACCACCCTTTCAGCCTTGGGGTAGCTCTCTGATACGCTCCTAATCATTTACTCTCCTCTTCATCGCTGATAAAAATTTATAGTTAGAAAATTAAGAATCGACTTATAGTTATTAAACGTATTATAGGTCTTAATTATTTTAATTGTCAACATTTTTTTAGAATTTTATTATTATCTTCCCCACAGAAGCCTCATTTAAATTCTCTATTTTCTTTTTATTTATATATTTGAATTTTTTCAGGGTTCCGTATCTAGTGTGTTGGTCTGATCCGAGAGAAAACGCGCAGCTATGCTGTGTCACGCAAGGGTAAAAGCCTAGAAGAGACTGATAAATACATTTATTCTTTCAGGCTTTTTTTGTTTTTGGTAAGAACAAAATTGGAGGTGTTTTTAACATGCATATAAATTGGATTAAAGTATTTATTGCGGCTATTTTTGAATTTTTTTTAGGTTATTGGTTTAAAGAGTTCTGTTGCAAAGATTTTATCTCTTTAAAAATAGGGTATAAAGATACAAATTACAAAAGTAAATACCCAAAAACAAAAATTATATCCTTCCATACGAATCCAGATATTTTTTTATTCTTTTTTAAAGGATTAACAGGTGGCTTGCAAAGCAAGTTACCTAATGTTACACTCTAACTACACGCTAACTTGCATAGCAATCTACTGAAAGGAGATGAATCGATGCATAGCCAAATGCTAAAAGGTGTATTAGAAGGCTGTATTTTATATATCATCTCACAAGAAGAAGTATACGGTTATGAACTAAGTACCAAATTGAATCAATATGGCTTTACGTTTGTAAGTGAGGGCAGTATTTATCCACTTTTATTACGTATGCAAAAAGAAAAGTTAATCGAAGGAACTTTGAAAACCTCTAATCTAGGACCTAAACGTAAGTATTATCATTTAACAAAGAAGGGATTAGAACAATTAGAGGTCTTTAAGGAAAGTTGGGATATGGTATCAACAACTGTAAATCGGTTACTAGGAGGGGAAGAACAAAATGAAACCAGATGAAATGGCTAAAATGAATAATGAAAAAAGAAAGCTACTAACAGAAGAAAATGAACTGGCTTATGGAAATATGGTAGTGTATATTCGCTGTTCAAATGTTCCTGAAAGGCAATCAGAAGAACTATTATTGGAGATTTTAGACCACCTTCTTGAATCTCAAAAAGAAGGGAAAAATGCTTACGATGTATTTGGAGATGATCTTCAAGCGTATTGTGACGAATTAATTGCGGCCTTACCCCAACAAACAACGCTTGAAAAATTTTCAACAATTGGTTTTATTATTAGCATACTACTCGCTATTCGATTTGGAATAGATACGATATCTGCCATAATAACTTCGATTTCCCAAAAAAATTATCAAACTGAAGGTGTGTCATTTGATATCCTGGAAACCACACTATCTGTCCTAATTTTTATTGGAGGTCTTTATATTATTTTATATGTAATGAAAGGATTCTCGTTTAAATTCATAATGAATTGGAAGAGCCGAATTATATTTGTATTATCAATTTCTATTCCATTTGGAATATCTGTATTATTACATATATATTTTAAAAAATACCCTTATCTTTCTTATAACTTAAATTTATGGCAAGGTGCCTTGATAGCTCTACTGTTCTACATTTTATATAAATTTTTACTTAAAGCATCAAGATTCTAATAACTTATTTAACGAGCACATATATCGTTATTAAGCTAACAAAATTGAATTTTCTTAAAATGAAAAAATACGCTATTCTTTCTGTAGACTCATAGGAAAGAATGGCGTATTTTTTGTAAATGAAGTTAGCAAAGATAATTATGTTAGTCAAAAAGCATACTGATCATTTAGGATGTTAATTCAAAATAAACCCTAAAAAAATAAATCCTCAATTTAATTTCTAAATGCAAACTAAGTTGAGGGTTTAGAAATTAAATTTGTTAATACTTTTTTCTGTTATTTTTTTTGCCTTTTTTATTTGCATCTTTAATAGTCTTCATGCTAGAAATCATAATAATAATAAAAATTATTCCTATAATACCAATCATACTAACCAAAATAAATCCCTCACTTTTTATTATAAAGATGCAAATATAATAACATAAATATAGAATGAAAAATCTTGCAATGCATTTTCTTATCGGGGTACAGACCTACATGAATTGCACCCAAAAAGAAGTAATCGTTGCTATGCCCCTTTTAGTTTCAATGCAACTTATACTTTACATTAAGTAATATATAAGTTACATTATTCTATGGAGGGAATTATTATGAAAAATCACGTAAAAATAGCTCGTGTAAAAGCAGATTTAACACAACAGCAGCTTGCTGATGCAGTTGGTATTACAAGGCAAACCGTCAGTCTAATTGAAAAAGGGAAATATAACCCGTCACTAAAGCTATGTTTACAAATTTGCTATGCCGTAACTGCAACCTTAGACGAAATATTTTGGATCAATCAGGAGGATTTTAAATGAAGAAGATTACAGATGAAAGACTCATTTTAAGGAATTTGAAAAATGTTAGAATTACGTATGTTGTCCAAACAATCGGGATTTTATGCATTCTTGGTTACGAGTTCTTTCAAGGTGGAATTGATGGGATGCGTGAAAACCCACTTTGGATAGTATTTATTTTAACATCTGTTGTATCTGCCTATTTATCGATGAGTGTTAGTGTGGAACATGAAAAGGAAATGCGAAATCCAAAGAAATCACTTATTGTTAGTATGGTAGTACTAACAATTATTGTAGGGACTGTTGCATATCTTATTTCTATTACACCGAAATTTGGCTGGATTGATGGTCTATTAGTAGGAGCTATTCTATTTATTTGTGGGTGTATACCGATGTATTATGTATATAGATTAAGAGTAAAGCAAGAAAAAGATTTAGAAAATGAATAGAGGGAGCTGATAAAGTTGATGTCATTTTTTAAAGAAGCAAAACTAGTTTGCCATATTTGTTGTAAAGAAATTATCGAAGGGGAAGAATTTATTGTTCGGTTAAACCTACCAACTAGATCTAAAATGCCAGTCGGGGTATTAGATAAAGTTTTAGTAAAAAATGCAAAAGAAATTTTGTGTGCTCGATGTGATCAGCAGAATACATCCGAATAATTGATTGTAGTGCACTTTGAAACATCAGATAACTAAAATCTTAATGCCTGTTTATTTAGCGATGTATGGAATCAGTTATTTAGGGCTTTTATATAGTGTTGTTATGCGTTCTAATCAAACTATTTTATAAAAAAAACTCTAGATGTGGTGTGTAGGAATCCGTTTTGAATTATCTTTTTCAAAATGGATTTTTTTATTTGTTGCAAAATACACGTTCTATTAATATTTTGATTAAACTTTTATTTCAAAGCAATACTTTTTTGCGTTATCTTCATACTGTAAACGACCGTTTATGGTACTTATTGGATAAAAAGAAACGCTAATCAAAGTATCTAAAAACATGAAATCTCAAAAATATTTAAATTGGGTATTCGGATAATAGTGTAAAAAAGGAAGTATAGTTGACAAATATTTTTTTTACAATTAGTATTACGTTACACGATATATCGTAAAACGTAACAACAGAGGGGAGATAAACAAAAGAATCATGAGTTCAATTGAACGATTTTCAGAACCTACATTATTTATTTTAATTAGTTTGGCTGAGGGTAACAAACATGGGTATGCAATTATGGAGGATATTGAGAACTCCTATGATATTAAAATTGGCCCTGGTACTTTATATGGTGCTATTAGTCGCATGGAAAAGAAAAAGCTTATTGAAGCTATTTCAACAACAGAAAGGAAAAAACCATATCAAATAACCTCTGAAGGTAGAGAGTATTTACAAGAAAAATTAAAGGAAATTGAGAGTGTCACCAAGTTAGGATTTAAGAGGTTAGGTCTAATATGAAATGGCTTATTAATTTATATCCAAAAAAGTGGAGAAAGCGCTATGGAGATGAGTTTTTATATATTTTGGAGAACAGGAAACTTTCTTTGAAAGAAGTAATAGATGTATGTATTAATGCTATGGATGCGAGATTTTTAAATGTAGTGGAGGGGATTATTAATATGGAAAAAAAAGTTCGTGAAATGATGCTTCATTCTGTTTTTAAGCGTTTTTTAATCATTGTTCCAGTAATCTTTTTAGGATTATTCAGTGGGTATTTCATTGCTAATTACACCCCATCAATTTCTGAGTTATCACCTAAATTAGTATTACTAATTGGCGTTGGTTTAGGGGTATTTGTTGGTTATGTAGTGGGTTTAGTAAGAGGGATTATGCGAGTAATAACAGTAACACAAAAAGAAGATGTATTTTTACCTACTGGCAAATTAAAATTTGATAAATTAGAAAGATAAACTTCACTAATTTTGTATGAAAGGGGAGGGGGAATCATGAATTATAAAGTCCTGAAAGATGTAAAAATAATGTGGGGGTTTTTTTTCAGTATAGTGTTGAGTGTTATAGCAGTAGCACTTGCAATATATAATATTAGTTATTGGGTAGTTTTGGTCATTTTATCTGTAATAGTTTTGTCTTTTAGTGTATATAGAGCAGATGAATTATATAATAAAGAGGATGGGGATAATTAGATACCCTCATTACATAATACAATGACTATAATTTGGTAATCTAAAGAGTTGCTTCGACAGCTCTTATATATTGATTTTTAAAGATTGCTGATTAGCTTTCTAAGGTATATTTTTTTAGATTATGCAGTTTTTTGTTCTTGATTGGATACAGTGTACTGATAAACGACACCTTAAAATATCAAAACCGTCTTTTTCTCATATCGATAGGATTTTTTCTGTAAGAGTTCAAATAGGCGAAGGAGAATTTTTGATATTTCTTGGGTGTCTTTTCGTATAGCTTCATACATTAGTTACAGATAATCTTGAATCTTACGTAAAAGTGAAAGGTCAATGGATGTATATGTATTGAGCTGTAGATTCCGAAGGAGACACCATTAATTTTTATCTGAGTCAAACAAGAAATCACAAGGCTGCAAATCGCTTTTTTAATAAGGCTTTGCGGTCTTTTTCATGTTTCAAATCCCTGTGTCATCTCAGTAGATAAAAAGATACCTAATGACATCCCAATCAGACAAGTAAAATATCTAAATAACATTATAGAACAGGAGCATCGTTTTATTAAAAAACGTGTGCGCTCGATGTTAGGGTTCAAGTCATTTAAAACTGCAATTTTTATATTAAGTGGTATTGAAGCTAAACATATGATGAGAAATGTACACATTGATTTACAAAACCAGTCTGTCCAAAATCAGAAAAATTTCATTCATAAAGTGTTTGGACTTATAGGGGTAGCACCACATCGCTATCAAGCTAAAAAAATAGGTCACCCCCAAAATGAAAAAACATGTTAAATTCCCATAGATAACTATCTTATATTAATTACATAACCTAGTGTGTGATATAATAATATAAAGATATTATATTTAAAGGGGGGATTCAAATTGGTTAAAAACTTACCTTTACTAATAGTGATTTTAATACTTGGTGTAAGTTCTTCTACATTAAGTATGAATGGATACTTTTCTCCAGTTATAGAATGGTCTTTAATGATTATAAGTATTATTTTAAACATTACTGCAGTGATAGGTTTATCACTACACGTTCTTGTATACCAACCTATGAAAAGATTTGAAACAAATTTAAAAGAGACCTTCAAATAAAATAATTATATTTGAGGTAACACCACATCGCTATCGAGCTAAAAAAATGTATCCATAAAAAGAAAAAATACGCTATTCTTTCTGTAGAATCATAGGAAAGGATGGCGTTTTTTATGTCTGTTTCTGTGTCTGATGAATTACAACTATTTGCTCAAGAGATTCAAAGTTTTTTATCTCCAAATACCTTACGGAATCTTGCTAGAGATGTTGGTTTCGTACAACGAACCAGTAAGTACCAAGCAAAAGATTTAATAGCTTTATGTGTATGGGTGAGCCAAAATGTAGCTATGACTTCTTTAACTCAATTATCTAGCTGTTTAGAAGCATCAACAGCAGTACTTATCAGTCCTGAGGGACTGAATCAACGATTTAATAAGGCGGCCGTCCAACTTTTACAACACCTACTACCCGAACTATTAAGCAAAAAATTGACCTCATCTATGCCGATTTCTTCTCCATATACTTCTGTTTTCAAGCGTATTCGTATTTTAGATTCAACTGCATTTCAACTTCCAGATCCTTTTTCATCCGTTTATCCAGGTGCAGGGGGATGCAGCCATACAGCGGGAGTAAAGATTCAGCTTGAGTATGATTTATTAAGTGGACAGTTCCTTCATATTCATACGGGTCCAGGGAAACAACATGATCGAACTTACGGTTCTCTGTGTGTTCCAACTGTGACAGCGAATGATTTATGTATCCGAGATTTAGGGTATTTTCATTTGAAAGATCTTCAACACATACAAGATAAAAAGGCTTACTATATCTCTCGTATTAAATCAAATACACGTATTTATCAAAAAAATCCCAACCCTGATTATTTTCAAGATGGAAGAATAAAGAAAGGTACAGAGTATATACAGATAGATATGGAGGTTGTAATGAACTCTCTTCAACCAGGACAAACATATGAAATATCTGACGCTTATGTAGGAATGATTGATAAAGTATCAACTCGTGTGATTGTTCATCGGCTAACAAAAGAACAACAACAAAAACGATTACAAGATCAAGCTGTAAGAGAAAAAAAGAAAGGAATGAAGTATTCCCCTCGTAGTAAACGTTTCAGTGGTATCAATGTATATATGACAAACACCCCTACAGATATTGTCCCGATGGGACAAGTACATGATTGGTACTCTTTACGTTGGCAAATCGAGATTATATTTAAAACATGGAAATCGTTCTTTCATATTCATCATTGTAAAAAGATAAAACCAGAACGATTGGAGTGCCATTTATATGGACAATTAATTAGCATCCTTCTTTGTTCATCCACCATGTTTCAAATGCGCCAATTACTCCTCCTCAAGAAGAAGCGAGAATTAAGCGAATAACAATCATGTAGCGTAATCAAAAAAATTGAAACCCGATAGGGTTTATTTGGTATGCAAATCTTTAAAGAACTGACACTGGATCTTTAGAAAAAAGAAAAAATCTCACGTGAAATTAAATTATATAAGCTTAGCTTGATGGGCATGGGCTGTACCCCAATAAAGTTAGTTAAAAACTACAATCATGTTAATTCATTTAGTTCATTCAAATCTTTCATATACCATGCATTCATAGCAGAATGATCAGAACCTGATAATGGTTCATGTAAAAGTGTAAATCCAAACTTTTCATATAGTATACATGCAGTTTTTAATTCATGCTTTGTTTCTAAGTAGCATTTTGTATAATGTTTAGCAGAATATGATAAAGCAGTTTCCATTAACTTCTTTCCAAATCCTAAACCTTGTGTTTTTGGACTTAAGTATAACTTCTGTAATTCGCAAACTTTTTCATGTTCGTTAAAAGGCGCTATACCAATTCCACCAACCACTTCTCCTTCCATTTCTATCACCCAATAGTTTCCATGTTTTAAATTAGTATAATATTGGTGAAGGTCGTTAAGTTGAGGGTCAAAAAATGCTGTTCCAGGAATCGCCAATCCAAGTGATCTTAATGAATTTTGTATTATTTTTTTAATTTTTGCATTATCTTCTTTTTTTATTTCCCGAATAATCATATACTCTCTCCTTCAATTAGATCATAATAAAAGTTTTAATTTTTTGAAAATTATCTCCTTAAAACGTTGACTTAGTCCACATTTTAAGGATACAGTTATGTTAATATTAAACGTGGATTAAGTCAACTAAAGGAGAGACTATGGATAAAAAAATTATTAATGATATTAGACAATTCAATCGATTTCATACAAGGGTACTTGATTTATTTAATAATCAAATTCTAGATACAAATTATTCATTAACCGAAGCACGAATACTGTTTGAGATAAGTGAAAGAACTAAGTGCATTGCGAATAATCTCGTGCAAGAACTTAATATTGATAGAAGCTATATGAGCAGAATTTTACGTAAATTAGAGAGGGAAGAATTAATAAAAAAAACAAGCTCAACAATAGACAGTAGAAAAAGCTTTCTTTTTTTGACAAAAAAAGGTGAGAAATTGCTAGATAAAATTAATATTCAGTCAGATGAACAAATAAATCAACTATTTAAGGGATTAACTGATAGTGAGATTAATCAAATTCTTAATTCAATGTTGGTAATACAAGAAAAGTTAGATAAAAGGAAAGTTTAAATGTCCATACAATTTCCGATTGATTTTGGAGCGATGTTTAACCATTCTTTTTTTGAAAAAAACAACCTTATAACCCTTGAAATAACTCTATATGAAGTCGGTAAAAAAGTTTATAAACTACTTTAGTATCTCTATACATTAATATATATGTTATAAAAAGGAAAGATATAGTCAATATGAGGTACCACTAGGAAAGTGGAGATTTACAAGGTTCTGTTGCAAAGTTTCAAAAGCATAAACAGGTGTTGCTAAATGGTGGAACCATTTAGGCAGAGATTAATAATTTGTGTAATTCATTATACGCTGAAAAACCGAAGTCTTCAAAGAGGCTCCGCCTTTGCAACAGAACCGTATTTCTCTCCAAAAATCTTCAACAAACGGGCCATATTGTGGAGCACATATAAGAAAACTGGAAGGAAGTTAAAGAGATGAAAATGGATATTAGGAAACTTAACAAAGGCGAAAAACTTCCAATGGAGTTGTTGTTATTGGCTGACCCTTCAAGAGAAATTGTTGAAGAGTATGTCAATAGGGGCGAATGTTTTATAATTGAAATCAAACAGCAGACTATTGGAGTCTATGTATTACTTCCAACAAGGCCTGAGACAGTGGAACTTGTGAATGTTGCGGTCGTCGAGGATAAACAAGGTAGAGGTATAGGCAAACGGTTGGTGTTGGATGCAATAAGGGTAGCTAAGACAAAAGGTTACAAAACAATTGAAATTGGAACTGGAAATTCAAGCGTAGGACAACTGGCTCTTTACCAAAAATGCGGATTTAGAATAATTGGTGTGGATATGGACTTTTTCGTTAGGCATTATTCTGAGAAAATCTTTGAAAACGGTATTCAGTGCAAAGATATGGTTCGTTTATCTCAAGAGTTATAGGTTAAAAAGCTTTCAGCAAACGGGCACGATTGCTGAAGAAGGGTAGCAAAAGCTACTCTTCTTTTGTTTTTCCCTTTATTTTTTGGTGTAAGTACAGTAGTTAGAATGAAGCATGATCTAAGCCGTCCCATCTAATTTAAAAGTAAACTTTTGAATATTTGTTTACATTAAATAAAAAGAAGACCGAATTAGAAAAACAATCTAGTTCGGTCTTCTTTTTATTTTAAATTCATTAATAATCGCTTTTTTCACATCACTATAAAATACCATTATCATCATTCCCAATATAGTTATAAATAAAGAAATTCCTTCAATACCAATAAATATCCCTATAAATATAAGAGCAATACCTATAAAAAAACCAAAATCATTTTCCTCATCATCGTCCTCACACTCATCCTTATCCTTTTTATCTAACTCCTTCCTAGCACCCTCTGATCCCTTTATTAACTCATCAATTGTTACTTCATATAATTCACTAAGTAAAATCAAATTATCAATATCAGGATAACTTTTATTGCTCTCCCATTTATAAACAGCTTGTCTAGTCACTCCAACCTTTCGAGCCACATCTTCTTGTGAAAAACTTTTTGATTCACGAAGCTTTTTCAATTGCGAACCTAAATTCATATTAATCACCTCTAAGAAATTATTACATATAAACCCCTAATCAATAAAGAAACCATTAGTCTAATACATGTAAACTAATGGTTCACATATTTAAATTCTTGCTAAATCACTTAAATATATATTAAACTAAAACAATATTATCAGAAACTAAAAATAGAATCCTAAAAACATAGGATTCTTTTTGTATTCTCGAAAGTAAACTTTTAAATATTAGTTTACATTCATTTTCCCATAATTATTAACCTTATCTCGAATCCCTTAATAATCTCAAAATCAACAACAAAAGTATACATTCAGGATGTTGATTTATCTCTTTTCCTTAAAGACGATAATACAAAGAAATATAAAACAGCTGGTATTATTCCAAAAAGAGCATTCCATACTAAGCCAGGTACCATAAAAACAAATGAAAACAATATACCTAATGAAATTACGCCAAATATCGCATAAATAAATAGTTGAACTAACTGAATTTTTTTAGGAGAATTCAGTTTACTTAAGACCTTTTTTGTAAACCAATCAATCAATAATGAAACTGGAATTCCAAATAATATAAATATAGGACTAATGTAGATTATGGCTATCATAAATATATCTAGAAATGAAAATTGATACGGATTAGCGAAAACAAAATCAAGTATTTCGAATAACGTAGACATAATTAATGCTGACAATATAGCTGCTATCAATCTTCTTAATAAATACACTGTTTTATCTCCTTTCATCAAAAAATTCAAAGTAAATACACTTGTAATATTTAGTTACCATAACTTCCGTTATCCGTAGTTTAATTTATGTTGTTTACCTGCTTTTTGATTTCATTTTTACCAATTTGATAACCTGAAATTGCTCCTAGTATCAATAAGAAAAAAACATTCCATTCAAATTTACCTGTAACAAAATTAAATACTAAACTACATACAAATGCCCCAATAATAAATAAAAATAATTGATTAAATTTCATCATTAACGCTCCCTTTTAGTTAACAAATCAAGAACATAAGTATATTCTCGATAAAAGTAAGGCAACCCTTTTATATAACGTGTTTTTACCAAGCTAACATAAAAGCACTAGTCAGTAGTCACTTTATCTAGAAAAAACCCTTTCAATTTATTTGCTGAAGGGGTTTCGTATTTACATAATTTTCGTTAGCGGAAGTTAATATATGTAATTTACTTACAAAAATTATCATTGTCAGACTGAAATTATGCTTTCTAACTCAGTAATTTCCTCACTAATTAACTGTTCTATTTTTTTTATAAAATCATCAATTTGATTAAGTTCCGTAAGAATAAACAGATTTGAACGCATCCAATAAGGCTTTGATTGCTTATTGTCAGCTACTACTTCTATACCTACAATTCCTCTTCTATCGTGTAAGAAGAATCTCATGTATAAGAAATGGGTTATATTGTCTATATCTTTACCTGAAACCCATTGAAACTCATGTAGTTTAAAAGTGGAAAAATTGATTATTCCCTCTTTTAAATTCTCGAGTTCTTCATTGGTGGTATATATGTTAATGCTCGCAGTGCCATAAAATCCAGTAAAGTCAAAATTCAATTCAAAGAAATCGGTATCTTCCCATATCTTTTTTATTTTTATATTTGGTTCAGGCATTGTGGTCTATCCTCCCATAAATTGCACTTTCCACTTGAGAATATTATAACAAGTTTTCCTTAACAAAAGGTCTCTATTAGATACGTTAAAACCAAGCATGTATATCCTATACATGCTTGGTTAACATAACGTCCTATTATCAATAGCAAGGACAAGGACAAGGAGGAATCTTACCCTTACAAGGGAACCTCCTTTCTTTGTTCTATCGACCTATGCATTTTTTTATACATTCCTTATCCTGGCACGGTTTTAGGGTTCTTGTTTGTTACTAGATTGGCCGAAAAACTGTATAAAATCTTGCATGCTCTTAGCGTGGCTTTTTTCCGAAATACTAGAGTGGGTACGGAAACGATTCTGGGTATAAGGGGCTACTATGTAAAAAATTACTTAGCAAAACCATTAAGAAGAACTTGTAGCTATAAATTTTTAGAGGAAGCATCCGTAGCGGATGCTTTTTTCTTTGCTATATAAAATTTATATAATAAATGAGAAATTAACTAAGAGGACAATTGAACAATGCAACTCATCATACCTCACACATTGATTCATAACTAAAATATTTTAAACAAACGTTTGTTTAATTTTCCTATACCTAATTTATTAATCACATATATAAAAAAGATAAGAAAACTCAATTTATATATATTTAAGAATTATAGTTAGTTATAACATGAATTTCATTTTCTTATAGTTAATTACTCCTAAATATAAACATATGTCTTTCTGTAAGAATGCTACACATTCTTCTCTATTTACCTATACCTACATTTTTTATAATTTATTACGAAATGTATGTTGATTTAAAACATTTTGTTCAAAATGTTTAATTGAAATTTTTAGGGGTTTAAGACCGTTCTTTGTTCTCCTTTTCTAAATTAACATAATTTTCAAATATCAAAAGTGGATATGTTAAGATTTGATATATAATAAAATCAACCCGTGGTTAGAGTGTTTGCTCCTATTCAAGTTATGAGATAGTTTATTTCACTTTTTTTCATTATCTAAAAAAGAACTTGTAGAGATACCTACAAGTTCTTTTTATTTTCAAATTCAATATTAATAATAATTTAACCATATTAACAGGGTGCTGCTATTGTTGTGGTCTTCATGTATATTAGCAAGTATTCATTTATTCACCTAGGATTTATACTATTCAAACCCCTGTTTTTTTCTGGGAACACCATGTACTTTTTATAAAATTCAAAAATTGCAAGCTAACACTCCTACTATACTAGTTTTATCTATATACCCTAGACCGTTTCGACTATCCATACTTTTATAACGATTATCTCCCATTACAAATAATTTGCCTGAAGGCACTTTCCTCTCGCTAAAGTTGGAGAAAAATTCAGTTTTATTAATTAAATCTTTGTAAACATAAGGTTCTTCTTGTTTCTCCCCATCTATATAAACGGAATCGTTAACCATTTTAACTGTTTCATTGGGCAAACCAATTATTCTTTTTATGTAATAATTGGAATCATTCGGTATTTTTATAACAACAATCTGCCCATGATATAATGGGCAGATTGTTGTAGCTGCTCTATTTACTAATATATATTCTTGATCTTGTACAGTGGGGTACATGGAATTTCCTTTTACTTTATAAAAATCAAAATTGAAAAATAACAACAAAAACATCAACATACCAAATAGAAAAAACTTTAAATTAAGATTATATTCTTGTTCTTCAGATAACATATGGTTCCATTCCTTATTAATAATTTCATAAAAAATGCCGCCTACTAAGTTTTAATGTAGGGGGCATTTTTTTATTATCTTCATTCGCTTTATTTAGTTTGTTTGAGAAGGGGTATTATCCCCTGTATCCTTTTTTAATTCAAAGTATGCATCTAAAATGTCTCTACCAATCATTGAATTAATTCCACCTTTATCATCATATACCCATGGTACAACAACAGAAAATGCGACTTCCGGGTTATCATATGGAGCATATCCTGCTAAAGTTAAATTATAACAACGGATTCTTTTCCCTTGTTCATCTCTACCAACAGGATCATCTCCTCCATAAACTGTTTGTGCTGTTCCTGTTTTACCAGCCGGTTTATAAGAAGCTTTTTGGAAATAATGCACACCTGTTCCATCACCTTCTTGAAATACTCTTCTGAAGCCTTCTTGTACTCGATCAATATATTCTTTTTTCATATCTACACGGTTCAATACAACTGGCTCCATGGATTGTACAACTTTTCCAATCTCTTCTTCTTTCACTGTATGCTCTCGAATCTCTTGCACAATCTGTGGTTTCATTCGATATCCCCCATTTGCAATAGTAGAAATGTATTGTGCTAACTGCAATGGTGAATACGTATCATACTGTCCAATAGCTAAATCTAGTAAGAAACCTGGCTGATAATTTTCTTTACTCATTTGTCCAATAGCTTCATTTGGTAAATCTATACCTGTTGGAACACCTAAACCAAATTGTCCAAAATAATATCTCATTTTATCAAATGTAGCTGCTGTAATATTTAATGAGCTATTAGGTACATAATTTATGCCTGCAATTTTTAAAGCTGTATTGAACATGTAAACATTTGATGAAACTTGTAACGCTCGTAGGTCATCAATAGTTCCAAAATCCTTCCAAGATTTTTTGGGTTTTGTTCCTTTAAAATGCATTGGTGCATCATGAAAATATGTTCCTGGCGTTATGGAACCTGTCTCAAATCCTGTTAAAAGTGTAGCTCCTTTTACGGTAGATCCAAGCTCATAAGAGCTAGTCAATGTACCTAAAGCATAATCTTCTACTTTTATATTCCCATCTTTTTTCACTAATTTTTTTCCAGCCATGGATAAAAGTTGACCTGTTTTTGGATCCATCATTACAACAAACGCTCGGTCTAATAGTGGTTCTGAACCTTTAAACTCTTTTAAACGCTTTTCAATAATCTCTTCAACCTGCTTCTGTAATTTCATATTGATTGTTAATGTTAAATTTTTTCCGTTCTTCCCATTGGAAATCATTTCCGTTTGAGTGATATTTTTTTCCTTGTCAGTAATATTTCGAACTTCAGCTTTTTCTCCATGTAATACGTCTTCATATCGTTGTTCAATATAACTTTTTCCAATGCGATCATTACGATTGTAACCACGCACTAAATAAGAGTCTAAATTTTCTTTTGGAAGCCCTTCTTCAGCACTTGTAATATTTCCTAATACCGAACGGAATAAATCCCCATTTACATAATTACGATCCCAGTCTGTTGTTGCATCTACCCCTGGGAATCTTTCTAAATTCTCACTTATTATTGCGTATTCTTTCTCGGTTGCGTTCTTTTTTATAACTTGAGGTGTCATTTGATATCCTGAACTCATTTTACTTTTAATAGCTAATACTTTTAGGTCTTCTGGCGTTAATTTACTTAGTTCTTCATCAGTGACACGTTCTCGTCTCAATTTTTCTATTTTATTATCAAACCCTTTTCCCTCAATATTTTTTGCTCTAAGTTTTTCTTCGTCTTGTTTCGTTATTTTTTTTTGGGCCTGTTCTTTATTCATTTGCATCCAAAAATCTTTTCTATCTGTTTCAGTTAATTTATTTATATCTTCTTCGGATATTTCAATTATATTTGAAAGGTCTTTAGCTACTTTCAGAATATCATCGGATTGTATACCTTTCATTCTTGTGTACGTTATGACACGAATAGCGTTATTGTTAACAACCTTTTCACCTTCTCGATCAAAAATCTGTCCACGTGGAACGGGGACACTAATGGTTTCGCTTTCTTGTTTTTCAACTATATTTTTATAAGATTCTCCATCAACGAGTTGTACTTTTCCTAACTGAAGAATAATAGTTGAAAATAGTAAAAACACACAAAAAAACAGTGCGTTTAATCTAAAAGTAACTTTATCTTTCTTTGTTTTATTGGGCTTTCCTTTGCTCATGTAAACCTCCGCTTTAATAATATTAAATCCAATACTTTTACTTAAAATATATTAAATAATATATAAGGATAAGTAAAGTTAAATTTAAAGAATTTCTAAAGTATTACCTGATTTTATTAATATATATTTTTAAAAAAAGAGAGCACTTATACATGCAATCGACTTAAGAAACTTTAATACTCCTAAAATACATCTCATCACTTCAAAAGGTACACTTTATGACATAGCTAAAAAACTAGATTTTTTTGTTTCAAAAATACAACTTAAGGTTCTGGTGCGAAAACTTCAAGATAATTGCAGGTAATCTCTAAATCTTGGACATACTGATACTATTACTCTAAAAAAGGTGCGTGATCAGTATGGAAAAGCGAAATTTATTCAAGTGGAAACATTATCATCATGATATTATTTTG
>NZ_JBFTMD010000042.1:0-53488 GCF_056396785.1 Bacillus sp. 05T21
GTGATATGTGTTACAAATAATAGAATCAGTAATTTATATTATTCCAGTAACTTTTCAAAAGGTCCCTCCTATACCTTCATTTTTGTAACAAAAGCAACGGGATATAGAAATATCCACTTATAGAAATAGGGATATTTCTCTATTGTGAAAGAGATTATAATAGTGATATGTGTTACAGACAATAGAATCAGTAATTTTTCAAAGGCTCCCCTTATACCATCATTTCTAATAATAAAAGTAGAGGAATAAAGAGATATCCAAATATAGAAATAGAGATATTTCTCTATTGTGAAAGAGATTATAATAGTGATATGTGTTACAGACAATAGAATCAGTAATTTTTCAAAGGCTCCTCTTATACCATCATTTCTAATAATAAAAGTAGAGAAATAGGGAAATATCCGATTATAGAAATAGGGATATTTCTATATTGCGAAGGAGATTATAGCCGTGATATCAGGACTACTTCATTTTGACACTCCCATCCCTAAAGGGGAAAGATGACTTATGTCAGTGGGATCCGTACTATCAAAACCAAGTCTATTTCTAGATGTCAAAAAACCAAAATAAGATTGTGATACCGTACGAATTTCGTATTAACCGTAGGAACTACGGGATTAGCCTACTAGGATAACCGAAGGATACTTTGGTGTTCGTAGGAATCCCCACTTCAAACAACCCATAAGGGTGTTAAGTGGCGGGTAGTTCAATTCAACAGACTTTAGGTCACATAAATATAAAAAGACCTTAGGATTATACCTAAAGGTCTTCTATACTAGTTAGAAATCAAGTTCTTCGTTATCTTCTTCAGAAATACCACCAAGTACTACCCTAGCGTCAATAATTTTACCTTCTTGCAATATGGGCTCCTCTGTTTTTAAATCTTCTTGTCTCTGTGCGGGAACAAATCCATTAGTTAGTAGAAGCTCCAATTTATTTTCAACTGTATCTAAAAGATTTAATCTCTGTTCCACATTATCTAATTTCTGCAGTAGTTGCGCATAACGTTTTTCATTTTGTACCAGTTCAACAACAAATGCTGTTAATTGTCTACTATTAGCTTTTTCATTAAGAATCCTATATACATCTTCAGGCATATTATCAGCATGTAATGCCATTTTTCTATTTTTAGCCATTATCAGCACGTCCTTTTATTTTACGCTAACTGACCCTTCATTTCATCAATTACTTTTAATTCTAATGCAGTTAGATTAATTGTACGTGAAGTTGGAGCAAATACTTCTTTGTCGCTATTTTGAATAATATCGTTCAAGAAGAAGTGATTGTTTTTAGCAGCCATTTCAGACATATGATTCAATAAAGCGAGACGGATGTATGGTTCTAAAACGGGTGCTTCGCCTCCGATATAAATGAATTTCAATACTGTATTCGTACTAGATGGGATGAATACATCAAGAATTTTAGCAACTAAAATTCTTGCATATTCTTTCAGTGCCTCTACAATTTCATTTGTAAAATCATATTCTTCACCAGTATTTTCATTCGATAGTACATACTTTTGTACTTTATATTTATTAACTATAAATTTCTCTAATGTTCTTAGATCCTTAAAGTATTGAATCAATTTTTCTTTTCTAAAGCGTTCTAGGTATCCCAAGAATGGCTCAATATCGATAACTTGGAAAGAATCTCTGTGCTTAGGTGTAGTAAGCCCTTTACCTAGTCGCACAGCATCTGTAGAACCGCCACCAATGTCAGTTAAAACTACTTCATAGTCATCGAATCTCTCAGATTCATAGCGCTTTTCAATACTAATTACATTTGTATTCTGATCTTTTGAAACCATTTTATATTTTAAAGAATGTCTGGCAACTTCTGATTCATTTCTACATTTTGCTGAATTGACTGTAATAGTTAGTTCTTTCTCCATCCCTGGTGTTAACACTTTAACTTTATGTTCACCTATAAATTTTTCTTCCATTTTTTTATGGGCAATGCTAAATTTCTCTTCGCGTTTTAAAAGCCAAATTGGAAGCATCATACTCATGTGTTCAATTTCAACTTCATTATCTTCTTGATCAGCGTTAAGGGCATGATAATATGCTATTGCTCCTAAAAAGCTTACGTATGGGATAGGACTATTAATTTTATCGTGCATCTTATTTACATGTGAGTTTGCCAACTGATTATCTTCAGCTAATTGCCCAACTAAATAGAAAGACTCTTCACCTTCGATTTCAGTGGAAATTAGTAATCTATCCAGTAAATCTTCTGGTCTAGAAATACGATCAACAAGTAAATCCTCAGCTTTTTTCTTTGAAATTTTAACTACATTCGTTGCAAGTTCAATATAATAACCATCAACCATGAAATTATTAAAACTATTTCCGAAATCCGCTACTTTTCTTCCAATTTTCATTTATAATGCCCCCTTTATACTTTAAGTACGACTTAAGTGCTACTTTTGATTATGCTTTAGCACATCTAATCAAAAATAAGAACACTTTAAATAATAAGTACGACTTGAATCACACTTATTATTTAATTAACCTATACACTTAAAAAATTCAAAATAAACAAGGAAATACCTTCTTTCAAACGAATTAAACACATAACAGTTAGACGGCGACATGTCGAACATAAATGATGATGAATAACAGTAAAACAACAACATGACC
The DNA here is from genome assembly GCF_056396785.1 of Bacillus sp. 05T21. NCBI lineage: Bacteria > Bacillati > Bacillota > Bacilli > Caryophanales > Bacillaceae > Bacillus > Bacillus sp. 05T21. The sequence goes on from NZ_JBFTMD010000042.1 coordinate 2,640, forward strand.
GACATGAATGATGGTCAACAACAATGTAATGACAACATGACCAACATGGATGATGGYCAACAACAATGTAATGACAACATGACCGACATGGATGATAGTCAATAACAATACAATGACAACATGACCGACATGAATGATGGTCAAYAACAATRYAATGACAACATGACCRACATGGATGATAATCAATAACAATGTAATGACAACATGTCGGACATCGATAACAACAAATGACGATGAGGGGAGGACGATGGAATGGATAGGGAAGAACCTTATAAGAAAACATATTCCCTTGCAGATATAGCAAGGATGCTTGGGAAGCCACGGACAACCCTTCAGGCCTGGCGGGATCAATTCAAACCATACTTACCAACCGTCGCTGGGACGAAGGGGCGAACGCTGAGATATGAACAGGAAGCATTAGAGCTTTTTAAATTAATTGCTAATATGAAAGATGCACAAGAGCCACCAGAAATAATAGAACAGATGTTAAAACAAAATGTAGATTATATTGTAGTAGAAGAGAGTGATGAAGACAACGAAATAACGAAACCAATTATTCAGACGATGTATGAGAGTATGAAAGAGGTTTCTATATATTTTCAAGAACAAAAAGCTATGAATATGGAACTTTTAAAACGCATAGACAATTTAGAACAAACTAATCAAACACTAACGAACAAGATTGATGAACAGCAAAAGACTATTGATAGAAAAATAAACAATAGAGATCAGCAGTTATTAGAAGTGGTTCGAGAAATACAAGAAACCAAGAAGTTAGTTGCGTCTTCTCAACAAGAAAAATCATGGTTCTCTAAATTATTTAAAAAATAACTTAAATAATACAAAAAAAGTAGGGAAGCTTGTAAAAACATACAAGCTTCCCTACTTTTTGTAAATTTGATATATTTCCTCAAATAATCACAAAAATTAAGAGGGAGTCTTCTGTCAGAAAACGATAAAGAACATACTTATACTGTTTCCCTTTTAGGATAGAGTACTGTATTTATTAAATCTTGTTTAAAAAATAAAATCATTATAAACATTAGAATCTATTTTAGAGGTGCTAGGCTAGATGTATCAAGGGATTCAAGATTTTATCTTAGTAAATTACAAGGTTAATTTGTGAGTAAATGATAGAAAATTCAGTTTCATATGAGTGGAAATTTCATAGCTGATTAGTTTAGAAAAAGAGAAATAATTATAAAATCTGAGAGGTGTTTTGAATTTCTTTTTGGGGAAAAATAGTACGTTGCTCGGGGATTATAAGAATACATGACAAATAGCCTTGCTAATTATATTATTTTTGAGCAAGGCTAAGTTTTAGATGTTTTTTTATTAGGGCCTTAGAACACCCATTTTTTGCAGAATGGAATCTATTTTCTTGTTATTAAGCCAGTCTATAATTGGAAGTATGCTTTCATATTTTTGTGCATGTTCCATATTAGTTAAGGCTTCTTTCGCTTCATAATCGTTACGCTCTTTTCTTTGTTTAGATTTTTCAGCGAACATTTTCATAAAATGAGCGGGATTACTTATTTCAGCTTGATTATATTCAAACCATTCAACGCATTTTTCAAAATCCCATCTTTGATAACGATCAATTTTTTTCGGCATTCTTAAGGCTATAGTATAAGCGTCCTGTTCTGTTAAATATGTTACTGGTTGACTTGTTATATATCGATATGCTTTTTTCTGATCTTCACTTAAATAATCATTTAAATCTTGTAATCTATCAATAGTGTTTTGTGAAATAGTATTTGATCTTTCTAGTTCTTCAAAATTTAAAATATCTATGCCATTAAATAAAGTATTCTTTTCCTCATGTTTGGATTCAACAACTTCTTTAAAGAGTTTTTTCTTTAAAAGTTTAGTAAAAGTAGAACAGACATCAATTGCTACAGCCCATTTCAGCTTGAAATATTCAATGATTTTTAAATAATTGTTATGTAAAGTTAAAATGTAAATTGAAGGGGCAATTTTACCATATCTTCGTACTTTGATTTGTTGGCACACTCCCAAGTCTTGTAACCAATTAAACACGTAGTTAATAATTGGTTTTGAAATCCCTGACTTTTTGCTGATATGATCTTGCTTTACTTGGGAATACCCTTCTTGTACTAAATATGATAAAACAGTTTCTAATGCTTCATATTTACGTTTTGTGAGGTAATTCTTCGTAGTAACACCCTCACATTCTAGGACTATATTATCAATGTAAGTAGTAACTTTCTTAATTGATTGATTAATAGCCCCGGTTTTCTTTGAAAGGTGATTGATGTGGGGACTTAATTCGGCTTTTGCTCGACTGAGCAAAAAGTTTTGCAATAGCATAAAAATCCTCCTATTTTTCCTATCACACAGTTGCAGAAAAATGCAGGGAAGTAGAGGATTTTCTTCACAAGTAATTCACTTTATGATAAAATGAGTACATAAAAGTAAATATATTTTAATGTGCTAAAAATCCTACTTTCTGGGAATTTTTAATTGGTGTCTAGTTTGCCGACCGGAACCAATTAAAAATTTGTGAGGTAGGTTTTTTTTTTGCTTTCAGCTATATTTGTCATTTTTATTTATGCTTTTTATTCTATCGTTCTTTTTTTATAATATCAATCCTTTGGAGAGTAAAAATTACACTAAAGTGTATTTTTGTAAGTGTTTTAAGGATAATTTGTAATTTTTAAGATCTTAATTGTTAAACAATTGTTGAGAAATATGCGTAATTGTTTAGGTTTTTGTAGTGATATACAATTTATTACCATTTGTTTGTTATAATCCACATATATGTATCTGAATTTTCTAACAAGATGTGTAAAGAGGTGTGGATATATGAGTAATTGGGTTGAAAAGATGCAGGATCAAATGAATAAGACAAATAGGTCATATGATAGTTTTGCAAGAGAACTTGACATACCTAAATCTACGTTAACAGATTTTTTTCGCTATCATAAAGAAATTTCAATGCTTAGTGTATATAAAATGGCTAATACGCTCTTTAATGAGGATAGAGTAATAAATGAGAAATGTTGTATAGAAGTTTTTTCGAAATATGAAAGAAATATAAAAATTAACATGAAGAGACTGTTTGTTTTATCGTATTTAAATGGATATAATTCAATTCTAGAATATTTAATCAACATGACGAGTAAGCATAAGGATAGTTATGTTAAAAAATATTCACCATTGATAAGTTTGTTTTATGAGAGATCAAAGGGAGGAAACCCTAAAAAACATATCCTAATGGTAGAAGAAATTCGGAAGAGCATTCCAGAAAAAGAAACTTTAGATATGGAGATTATTTCTGATATTCTCTATTTGTTGTCTGTTGGGGATATTGGAGACTTTGGAATGTTTGATACTTATAGAAACCGCATTTATCAGAACATTTCTGTACATAAAAACCAAGATTTAAAGTGGATATATAAATATTGGATAGATGACATATGGAGTTATTCCTTGTTAAGAAGGTTAAGAATTGATGAATTTAATAAGTATAATAGCCAGCTAAGGTCACATAGTTATTTGAAATATTTTCCTGTTATGGAGGCTACAATCGATTTACGTAAAGGAGAAAGTTTAATATTTACAGATTATAAACAATCATATAAACATTCTTTAAGAGCAATGAATATATTTAAGAACCAGAGTGTTATAAAATATAAAATAGCATTAAATAATATTAATTTTTTAAAACTTGTAAATAAAAAAGAAGTTGAAACCATTGACTTAGATACACTCCATCCAGCAGAGTTAGCACTATATTTTATAATAAATAACGAGAAAAAGAGAGCAATTGATATTTTGTTAGGAATTCTAGATAAAAATAAAAAACTTAGTCCTATTCAGTATTGTTACTTAGGGCAAGCAAAAATGGATTTACAATTAATTGCTGATTCCAAACAAATGTTTATTGAAAATGGTGATTACTTCTTTGCCCAATACGCTACGCGAGTATATTATGAATATAAAGAAGTGTTAGAATGTGGAGGCGTAAAATGAAAAAAATAGCCATATTATGTTTAACAACATTTATATTGTTTTCTGGAATCAGCTTATTAGACAATAAAGAGAAAGATATGTCACTGTCAAAGGAAACTCAATATCTCCGTTCTGATCCTGGTGGCATGGGCTAATTGTTAAAAATATAAAGTAACAAAAGACATCGTTAAACGATGTCTTTTGTTACTTTATAAAGAGTTTTTTAAATGGTTAAAATGGATTTTAACGAACAAAGAAAAATATAAAGGTGGTAATCTAATGGATAAATGGGAAAATTTAATTATAGAAATACTTTTAACTATAGATGGAGATTTAGATGCTTTTAGTAATTTGATTGATATATATGATGATGAAAAGTTTTAATATGTTTTAGCTATTTATTTTGGGATTCCATCTCAATTTCTATTTCTAAAAGGTGTGCAATTCTTAAAATTTCTTTTTCTATTCTTGGTTTATGTTCGTCTGGAATATTTCTATATTTATCAATTAATATTTGAGCCATACGCTCTATAGGATCAGTACCAAAATTACTTTTTTCAAAAACCTCAGTATCGCTCATTGGATGAAGCAATAGTTGTGACTCGCTTACATTGAAATATTTAGCGATTATTGGGATACGATCAATTTTAGGTGTTTTTTCTCCACTTTCCCAACTAGAGACTGTACTATATGGGGTGTTTATTGCATCAGCAAATTCTTTTCGACTGAGACCCTTTATTGCTCTTAATTTTTTTATGTTTTTTCCAAATATATTATTCTCCACTTGTATTAGCCTCCTTCATTTATCTGTATAATTTTTCCGATTTAATACCACATTTGTGTAATTTTTTATCACTTTAGTGTAAAAATTACTACTTTAGTGTTGACATTCTACTTTAAGGAGAATAGAATGTATGTAGGGGGGTGAGAAATTGTCTGTATTACGTAATGTTAGAGAAGCAAGAGGACTCACAATTCAAGAAGTTTCGCAGGCTTCTAACATTCCAGTTAAAACGCTATATAACATTGAAACCGGAAAGAAAGGAATAATTGAGAAACGAGCCAGGATTCTTGCTGATCTATTTAATGAACCAATAGAAAAAATCTTTTTAGCTACGTATTATCGAGCAAAATTAGAATGAAATTTTTTTGTAATACACAATTATACTCTTATATTGTAAATGAACAGTGAGGAAAAGCTACAATTTTATTGTTATTTTTTAAATTTTTAAATCAGAAAATTCTGATTTAAATAGTTCTTTGAAAACTGCATATCATTTGAGGGAGCTGTTAGTATGTTGAAACGATCGTATCAAACGTTACTCATTATCATGAGTATGCTTCTAATTGTCTTAAATTTTGTATTTCCACTTACGAAAGCGAGTGCTGAAGTTATTAATCGTGAGAAATACGAAATGAATTGGAGTTTTAGTCCCATGTACGGGAAAGACCTACGGACAGAATTATTGAAGAATGCGAATGAACAAATTGCGTATTGTTTAACTTATGGGAAATTAAGTCCAAACGGTAATGACCTTCCAGAGATGGGGCGCACAGACGATGTTGTGTACCGAGTTCTTCTAAATGGATATCCGCAAAAGAGTCCAGAAGAATTAGGAGTTTCTGACTGGAAAGAGGCGCATTACGCGACACAGCTTAGTGTTTGGGCAGCGCTAGGTCAAATTGACATTAACGAAGCTCAGCATCGCAACGGAAATGTTGCAAAAGCCGTAAAAACCATTATTAATGGTGCAAATGCAAGCCAGGAAACACAAAACGTGTACATGAATGTAACTCCAACAGACAATCAAGAAGCAAAGTTAAACGGTGAGTACTTTGAAACGACAGTGTATCAAATTGAAAGTAACGCTAAGAACGGTGTATTTACAGTTCAGCTAGCTAATGCACCGAATGGAACGAAAGTTGTTTCAACAAAAGGTGAAGCAAAACAACAATTCAATTTAGGAGAACAATTCCGTATTTTGATACCGAAATCCTCTCAAACAGGTAACTTTTCCTTAAAAGTAACATCTAATCTTTCTAATTTGCAGGCAGTAGCGTATCAAGGAACTGATAAAGTCCAAGATGCAACAGTCCTTTTAGAAAAAAATGTTGCAAAAGTTAGTGCCGATCTACAAGTAAACTGGAAATCACTTGGTGGATTGAAAGTTGTAAAAGTGGGAGAACAAAAAGAAATGCTACAAGGTGCAGTATTTGAAGTCATGAACGGTGTAAATGAAAAAGTAGGCACAATGACTACAAATGAGCAAGGTTCAGCAAGCCTTTCTGGTTTAGAAATCGGAACTTATACTCTTAAAGAGGTAAAATCACCTACTGGTTATGTATTGAATGGGCAGCCACAACAGATTGAAGTGAAAACAGGCGAGGTTGCTACGATTACAGTACAAAACGTGAAAGTAAAAGGAAACATTGAGATTAAGAAATTAAGTGATAGCGGAAAAAAACTTCCAAAAGTAGAGTTCACAGTGTATACAGCAGAGGGAAAAGAAATCACAAAAACAACTACAAACGAGCAAGGGATCGCACAAGTGAAGGATATTCCGTATGGAAAGTATTATTTTGTTGAGACAAAAGGGGTAGAAGGATACCTTCTTAATCAAACAAAATATCCATTTGAGATTAAAGAACAAGGAAAAACGCTTACATTCACAGTCGAAAATAAAGAAGTAAAAGGAAACGTGCAACTTCTAAAAGTAGATGGAGAGAATCCAGATAAAAAATTAGAAGGTGCGGTGTTCATTCTTCAAGATAGTAAAGGGAAGAAAATTAGTGAACACAAAAGTGATAAAAACGGTTTGATTGAAGTAAAAGACTTACCATTTGGAGCATACTCATTTATTGAGAAGCAAGCACCAACTGGTTATGTTTTAACGAAAGAATCTATTCCTTTTAGTATCTCGGAACAAGGAAAGACAATCATGCTAACAGCGAAAAATAAGCACATCACAGGAGAGTTGGAGATTAGCAAGGTAGATATTGCGGATGGCAACAATAAGCTTCCGAATGCTGAATTTACTATCTTTAACGAAAAAGGTGAAGAAGTTGTAAAAGGAAAAACGGATCAAAACGGCATTGCGAAATTTAAGCTTCCATATGGAAAGTACACATATAAAGAAACATTTGCACCAGAAGGATATTTACTAAATGAAGAAATATTCTCTTTTGAAATTAAAGAGGATGGTCAAATCATTAAGCACACGGTGAAGGATCAGAAGAAACCGACACCACCTACACCAGAGACACCACAACCAGAACAGCCACAAAAACCAGAAACACCACAACCACAGATACCGGAACAACCAAAAGTAACGGAAAAACCTGTCATACCACAATTAGAGAAACCACAACTAGAACAAACACCAAAGAAAATCGAAACTTATCTTCCGACAACAGGCGGTAAAGCCGAAAATCCATACATAAAATGGGTCGGTCTTGTATGTGTCGCACTTGGCTTAATTGGAGCCGCATTTGCAGTGAGAAACCGCAAGAAAGCTCACTAAAGAAAGGACTAAGAGTATATGACAAAATATCAAGCTCATTTTAGTAAAACAGATGAAAATCCGCTTGGTTTTGCTATTGGATTTCGTAATGCATGTATACTCGTAATTCCCATTTGGACAGTTGTTTTTTGGATAGGGAGCAAGATATAAGAAACCGAGAGGGAGATGAAATGAGATGTCAGAAATCTACGTCGGTAAAACGAAAAAATTAGGGAAACTTGGGGAAGACGCTATGCATCGCAAGAGTGCTTGGTTGCCTGAAGAATTGATGCAAGCAATTTCAATCGCTCAAACTGTAATGAAACCATTAAAGCAACATGATTATTGGATAGAATCCGCTACAAAATTATTGGCAGGAAGTATTTTGTATCTAGATCAACGACATAAAAACCTATATTACCTAGATGTGAAAAAAGTTATTGAGTTCACTGGAAAAATATATGAAAGTGAAGCTAACCTAGTAGAAGTAGTGGGTTCACTTGAAAATGAGCATCCAGCATATCATATATTTCAAGAGCTAGGTCTTTATTCAAAAGAAACAAGGGATGCGATAACTATCACATTGTTATACATTCTTGAAAAACATCAACGTGAAAAGCAAGGGGAACAAAAAGAGTATTTTTGGTTTCAGTAGTAGTCATAGGAGGAAAATGAAATAGGAAGGAGTGCAACACATGTTAGGCGTAGCAAAGAAGTACACAAAGGTGATTAGAGCGTTGAGAGAGATGAATGAAGGGGAAAAGGTTGCAGGTGTGATAAAAGCTCGTTTTGGGGCTTATAAATCAGTCGTAGAAGGTATGAAAGAAACAACCGATGATTATATTTTCATTTTTGATCCGAAAGGCATCTTTTATGAAGATACACATAATGAGAAACGAGAACAAGGGTATCGCATATTTAAACATGATTTATTAGCTGGTTATGAAACACTTCAAATGGATATAGGGCAAAAAGCAGTTGTGTATATCAGTGTAGAAACACAAACAAGTACGTATCAAGATAGAGGAGAAGCGTTATCGGATTTTCTTCAATATCTAACAGAATGCAAGAATATAAGACCGATTCACCTGGTATTTCATCAATATGATTTGTACCCGATCCCTCATATGGAGCAGTTTTTAAAAGAAAGCGCAACATACCATATTCATCATTCAATCGTAGTTGAATCTCAATCCGAATTACAGCACATATACGGAAAAGAGGCAGCGCAACGCATCATAACCTTGTATAACACAACAATCCTAGCATGATATCAAGCACTCGTTCACTATTTTATCCTATCTAGATGGCTAGAAAACTATACATGGGAGAAGCGTTTTTCTCCCTTCTTTATCAAAAATAGGAGGCGTTCATATGGGAAAAGAACAAAGACTCACATTTTATGATATTGCCGCATCACAAGCTCATAGTGTTAAAACTTTTGATGGAAAAACATACGAACTGAAAGGCACCATTGCCATTGAAAATAGCACAGGAAGCATTGAAAATGTAGCTCAAATTTATTATCAAGTTCGTTCGGTGAGGGATGAACATCAAAATTTAATTGCTAAACGGAAACATAAACAAGCGGAACTAGTAGCTGTAAAACAAAAGTGTAAATAAAAAAAGCGATTTTGAAGTGTGCTGAGAACATAGCACAAAGTAATTTGCTCTTTGACAATTTAGATATATATTGCGTATATCTTCCTTTCAGTAATGATGTAGAAGGATGATATACGGCTTTCAATATATATGCGTGCCTCCCTTGAAACGGTCACTAGAGGGGTTAGGTATACGATTATCGTTAGAAGAGTGCGTACGTAAAACTCATATCAGTGACCATTGGAAATGCATTGTATCAAAAATCTGTTTGCGCTAGTGATCGTGAGGAATATCCCATTTTGACATTCTAAAGAAGCGATAAACCATACAAACAGTAGATACATAAGGTTCTACGTTCATGCCAAAATACGTAGTGCGGTATTGGGCATATAGAAGCTAGGTCGGGGTTAGTTTCTATACGCATACCAATACAGGGTTCGTCATTCCAGCCATAAATGATATTTCCATTTTCTATCCCACTTTCCTTTAAATGTTATAAAATAAAGACAGATGTTGAAGTTTAAACGTGTCTCATCACACTTCAAAATCGCTTATAAAAATATGACATAGGGAGGAACATGTATGAGTCGTAAAGGATGGATCATTTCCGCTGTTGTTGGACTGTTAATTGCAATTGGTATTGGTTCAACATTTGTCTTTGGTTCGGGAAAAGGGGAAGTAATGGAACTTAGTCCGTTAGAAATGAAGAAGTTCATGAGTGAGGATGGCACAGGTTTTGTTATGCTAAATTCCACTAAGAAAAAGAGAGAGGATTGGCTTCATGCTGTAAAAAAAATAGCGCAGCAAGAAAAGGTTCAGATACAAGAATTAGATGAAAAGCGTGAAGATGTACCAGGTTCAAGCAACCCTTATGATTGGGGCTTATCGCAAAAAAGAGACTCACTTGCATATTATGAAAAAGGAAAACTAAAAAAAGATATTAAAATCCCACAAATTAAACCATCAGAACTTGAAAAAGAACTTAGTTTTTTTGTTAAAAATTGCAAAGAGCAATATCAGAAGTAATCACATAATCATTGAAAGGTGGTGATACAGTGGCGATTACACAAAAGGAATTAAAAAAGAAAAAGATATGGTAGCAAACCTATTAAAAGCCAATGGTCAGGATTATAACCATTGGCTTCATTTACTTCATCAGAAATGTATTGAAGAAAATCAGGATTTAGTAATGAAAGCTTTACAAGCTTATAAGGCAACACCAACCGAAGTAAAAGAAGACAGCAAGCCGAATGAGTCAAGTCAGCTTAGTAACGTGTAAGCATCTAAAAATGAAAAGGGAGTGAATGTTTATGTTGGAAACAATAGCTCAAATGTTAGTGTTAGGTGATGCGATGGATGGTCTAATTAATACAGGGAATTCATTTATTACTTGGATGCAAAGAGGGGCAATGGTGAGTACAGCTATTGTATTTTGCTGGGGTGCTTATCTATTAATTTGGGGTGGCGAGCGCGGAAGACATAAATGTATTTGGTGGTTTATTGGTGGGGCAGCCGGACTCGTTATCGTAATGGGATGCCAATACTTAGCAGAGAGCGTAAATAGTAATGTTAAATTTGGTCAAATCTTATTTCCATTTCTTTGGATGAAATAGTGAATAAATATGAATAGGGCAATGAGGGAGCTATGCAAAGGGTATGGCTTTTTTTGTTGCCTTTTTTCATGGGATTTAAAGTAAATGTGAGAAAGGAGAAGCCATGTTTGTCATTTTTAAAAGTAGTAATGGAACAGAAATTGAGTCTGGTAAGCAATATTCGTTTCGTGAAGCTTATACCTTAACCAAACGATTAGAACATGTTTATAGGGAAGAAGGGCGGCAAGAACATATTGATTTTGACTTGTTAGATGGTCATGCTAATGAAATTTATAACGGTACGTTATCGCTTGGTTCGAGATATGCAGATCACATTTTTGATCACATTTCTAAAAAAATGAATGTGATGCAATTAGATCCAGAACAAGAGGAACAAAAGAAGGAGCTGTTAGAAACGTTAGAAAGGGAAATCAATGATTCTCCTTTTCATGAAGAATATGAATATCAAGAAGAATTACCAGAAAGAAAGGAGGAATCCTCCTATAGTCCATCGGATGAAGTGAAAACACAAGTAAAGCCTGGAAAGGAAAATAGAAAAGGATTCAAGATCATTGCGAGTGTTATAGGAAGTGTGGTATTAATTGGAGCTGGTGCCATATTTGCCTTTAAATTATTCTCTTCCGAGCCAGTTTCAAGTGCAAATGCTGGCTCGGAACAATATGTAGTAAAAGGATTACAACAGGCAGCCATTCAACAGTATGGAGAAGCCGTTAAATACTTTGATAAGGTCAATTACACAGAATTAGATAAAGATAGTCAGAAAGCAGTTTTATTTACTTATTTATTAAATGGAAAGGCAAATAAGGCATTGCAGTATGAACCGAAATTTGCAGAAAGTGTGGTTGCTTATTTTATCGGGATAGACAACATGAATAAAATCAATGAAATTGATGTCAAAAATGATGTGATCGATTTTGAAAAGGCAGCGCTTAATAAAAAATATGAAGAGGTAATCAAGCTTAAAGGAAAAGTCAATATAGATGGTAGACGTGAAAAGCTCATTGTTGAAGCTTTTGTAAATCTAAAAAAATATGAAAATTGTTATTCTTTTGCCAAAACACAAGCAAATAAAAACTTGATGAAAGAGGTCAAAGAATTAGAAAAACGAGATGTTCAACAATCTACGATAAGTGAAGAGGAGAAGAAAGCTAAGATTGAAAAAATTGATAAAGATCTAAAGGACATCTAAGGGGGAAGAAATAACATGCCATTAAATTATGAGAATCTGTATAAAAAGATGGGAATTGTTTTTCTTGGTGGCTCATTGATATTGAGTACTACAGGATGCAGTTGGTTTGGAAGTAAAGAATCATTAAAAAGTAAATCAGCTATTACAAAAAAGGTAGATAAGAGTAAGCCAGAGGAAAAGAAAGAAAATCTGAACAAACAAGATTTTGAAGCAATTACAGAGAACGCAATTCAAAGTAAAGATAATGAAGTTGCTTATGTACTAGATGAGATTGATAAATCAAAAATTAATTTCAAAGAGAAATCCATTGTAGGTAATCTTCAAAATAGAGATGAAACCACTTCTCGTGTTCTTGCACTCTTTGATAAGGAAACAACAGATAAAACACTTCAAGATACGACAAAAGATAATGTGATTGCAGCTATTACAGATAATAAACCACAAGTAACCCTGAACGGAGATCATTTTGCTTTTGGCGATCAAAATATTGATTCTTCAGTAGCGAGTATAGGAGATATTCTTCCACCAGTTACACCGGAAAGTGAGAATGGTAATACGGAAAATACAGGGACAGAAAAACCAAAACCAACAGAACCAGAGGAACCAACAGATCTAGATAAACCAAAACCGCCAGTAGATCCACCAACGGATCCAGAAAAGCCGAAACCGCCGGTAGATCCGCCAGTAGATCCACCAACGGATCCAGAGAAACCGAAACCACCAGTAGATCCGCCAGTAGATCCACCAACGGATCCAGAAAAGCCGAAACCGCCAGTAGATCCGCCAGTAGATCCACCAACGGATCCAGAGAAACCGAAACCACCAGTAGATCCGCCAGTAGATCCACCAACGGATCCAGAAAAGCCGAAACCGCCGGTAGATCCGCCAGTAGATCCACCAACGGATCCAGAGAAACCGAAACCACCAGTAGATCCGCCAGTAGATCCACCAACGGATCCAGAAAAGCCGAAACCGCCGGTAGATCCGCCGGTAGATCCACCAACGGATCCAGAGAAACCGAAACCACCAGTAGATCCACCAACGGATCCAGAGAAACCGAAACCACCAGTAGATCCACCAACGGATCCAGAGAAACCGAAACCACCAGTAGATCCGCCAACGAATCCAGAGAAACAAACAGAGCCGAAGAAACCAACAAATCCAGAGAAGCCAACAGAATTAAATAAACAAGAGTCAAAATCAGATGTAACGGTTTAAAGGGGGATTCGCTTACCCATGTATAAGGATAAAATCTCAATTAAATATAAGTTAGCTGAAAAAAAAGTACTCATTCCATTGAGTACTTTTTTATTTGTTGGAATGTTTTTAATCGCTAATTTTTTACTCAGCTTATCTTTAGAGCTGATAGAAACAACATTTAGTGATTTATTACACCCAAAACCATTTCATATGGAGGTAGGATTTCTTTTTCGGATGCCAATTGCAGAACATCCGATTTACTACTTGTTTGTTTTCCTTGTAGTGATTGGAACTATAGTAAGAACAGTATACAAACTGAAATCTTCCTTTAAAAATTTAAATAATCATGAGAAAGGATCTAGTCGCTTTACAACAGTTGAAGAGTTGAAAAAGCAATATCGAGCCGTACCAGATCGAGAGAAATCATTTAAAGGTGGCGGTGGTGTTGTTATCTCTCGACTAGGTGACAAAGTATTCATTGATGATAGCCCTGTAAACAATTTAATCATTGGTACAACTCGCTCTGGTAAAGGGGAAACCTTTGTATTTCCTACAATTGATGTCTATTCTAGAGCGGAACATAAACCATCTTTAATTTTTAACGATCCTAAGGGTGAGTTATTCAGTGCATCGAAAGAAACGCTGGAAGAACGAGGGTATCACATTGAAGTTTTGAACTTGTTAAACCCACTTGATTCTATGAGTTATAACTTATTGCAACTGGTCAAAGATGCTTATAAAGATGGAGACTATTCAACAGCGCAATCATTATGTAAAACACTTTCTCACACCTTGTATTACAACCCAACGGTCAAAGATCCTTTTTGGCAACAGTGCGCTATGAGCTTATGTAATGCCATGATATTAGCAGTTACGGATAAATGTATTGCAGAAGGAACAGAAGAAAAAATCACAATGTATGCAGTAGCAAATATGTTATCAGAACTTGGATCAAAAGAGGTAATCGTAGATCCAAAAGCAGATCCACAAAATGCATTAGATTTATACTTTGAAGGGTTGCCAGCAGATAGTGTTGCGAAAATGCAATATGCAACCTCAAACTTCTCGAAAGGAACGACACGGGGCGGAATTTTCACCCAAACAATGAACGGACTCTCTATCTTTACGTTCGATGAAATTGCAAAAATGACTTCGAAAAACAGTGTGGATTTAAAATGTGTAGGGTTTGGAAAAACGATAAAAGGAAAAGTAACATCTAGAAAACGAGTAGAAATTGTCTTTCCGGATGGATCAATGGAGTCTATCAAAGCAGATATCACAGGACGTTTTGCATTGGATTATAAGCAAGTAGTAAAAGTCGGGGATACAATCCAATTGAATGAAAAGGGAAATGATAAAAAGAAAACATCTATCTCTATTACGAAAATAGATGAAAAGACGGGTCATACAGAGTTTAAAGTAGTAGAAGAAAATGAAGATATCCAGGTAACAACAATGGATTATTTCGATAAACCAGTTGCAATTTTTATGATTACACCTGACTATGATTCTTCAAATCATGTCATTGCTTCTATTTTCGTAAGACAGCTCTACTTCATATTAGCCAAGGGTGCATCCCTTGCTCGTGGTAATGGGTGTCATCGTGAAGTAGTATTTATTTTGGATGAGTTTGGCGTGCGCCCATACGGGCATGTAGAGAATCTCCTTAGACAAGAGATGGGAGTCTGTGCTTAACCCATTTACCACCTTGCTTACCTAGAAGGGGAAACCCGGAGGGGACCAGAGCATGCAAGGAAAGCCCTAAGTTACCCAAATGACCTAGGTACGACTGAGGGGTAAGGTAAAAATGTTATGAATAAGGATGAAGGCTAAACTGCTTGAACCATAGTCCAAAGTGGAGTATCGTCGCCCGAAGTGAAGGGTCATTGAAACGCTTCGCAGTCTAAGAATGGAAATATTGCCGAAGTTTCCATTGAACATACGTGTTACGTATGGCAGACCAAAGACTGACTAACTTGAATAACAAGTAACGGACGAAAGTGGCATCCGACATCATAATTAGTCTAGTCTCTATATGTACTAAATGGGGATTGCCTAACTTGGAGTGCCTCGTAAGGAGGCTATTGAGGATGATACCAAGTGTAAAAAGCAAGGTATGTGGCTCATGAAAATCCAATATGGCAACGGAGTTCTCGTAGTAGTCAGAGCGAGGGAAAGCCTCGTACAAGGCGAAGGAGAACAGTCTTTTCGACTAATATTAAATTGGGAAGGGGCGTGAGGCTCTTGCGAAGCCCAAAAATCGTATTAGAAAATCTAGCATCTCACAGTAAGAAAGCAGGGTACAAATACAAGAAATTATATCGAAATCTGTACAATCCATTATTTTTCCTTGAAGCTTATCAAAACATATACGCTAGCGAAGGAAATATGACTGCTGGAACAGATGGAAAGACCATTGACGGAATGTCTAAGAGAAGAATCTCAGGATTAATTGATAAATTGCGAGATTATTCTTATCAGCCAAAACCAGTAAGAAGAGTTTATATTCCAAAGAAAAATGGAAAAAAGCGTCCGTTAGGCATACCTTCCGTAGAAGATAAGTTAGTCCAAGAAGTCATAAAAACCCTACTAGAATCTATCTATGAACCAACTTTTAGTAAGTTTTCTCATGGGCTCCGCCCTGAAAAGAGCTGCCATACAGCTCTAATACAGGTTAAAGGCACGTTTACTGGGAGTAGATGGTTCATCGAAGGTGATATTGAAGGCTTTTTTGACAATATTAATCATCATATCCTTATCTATACTCTAAGGAAAAGGATAGATGATGAACAATTTATTGCGCTTATATGGAAGTTTCTTAGAGCCGGTTACTTAGAAGACTGGAAGTTCCATAAGACGTTTAGTGGTACACCACAAGGTGGTATCCTTAGCCCCTTATTAGCAAATATTTATTTAAATGAATTAGATAATTTTATGAATCGTTATAAGTCAACTTTTGATGTAGGGAAGACTAAAAGGACAAATCCAGTTTATTCTAAAATACAACATCAGATAAGTAGGGCTAAGAAAAAACTAAGGGAAGCTAAAGAAAAAGATGAAGTACGGGAAAAAGAGTTGACCAATAAGATACGTGAGTTATTAGCTAAAAGAGAACACACTCCTCAACGGTATCCAATGGATGAGAATTATAAACGAATTCAATATGTGAGATACGCCGATGACTTTCTAATTGGAGTTATTGGGAGTAAGGAAGATGCGAATAGAACAAAGAAAGACATCGCTAATTTCTTGAAATCTGAACTTAAGCTAACATTATCTGAGGAGAAAACACTTATAACAAACACAAGAAATAAGGCTCGATTTTTAGGTTACGACGTTAAAGTTGGACGAGATTTCCACTCCAAACGGCGAAGCGATGGAATAAAAACAAGAGCATTCTCGTTAAAGTGTGAACTATATATGCCTGCTGATCTTGTCTATAGTCGCCTATTTAAAAAAGGGGCAATAAAAGTCAACCAAAAGACAGGTCAATGGAAACCAATTCACCGTCCAGAGTTAATTAAATTAGTGCCTCTTGAGATTTTAAGGAACTATAACGCTCAAATACGTGGAACCTATCAATATTATCAACTGGCGGTGAATGTGTGCCATTTAAACAGTTATAAGTATCTCCTGGAATACTCTATGTATAAAACCTTAGCAAATAAGTACCGTACTACCTTAGGCAAAGCTAAACAAAAATT
Source organism: Bacillus sp. 05T21 (assembly GCF_056396785.1). Lineage (NCBI taxonomy): Bacteria > Bacillati > Bacillota > Bacilli > Caryophanales > Bacillaceae > Bacillus > Bacillus sp. 05T21. Next base: position 19,423 of record NZ_JBFTMD010000042.1, read on the forward strand.
TATGGTGAATGGAATATTCCAAGTCAGTTATAAGACAAAGTCCGGCAAGAAAACGGAAGTGCTTTATGATAAGGGATTTCGTAGGAATAAAGCTCCTATAACTAAAAAGGATATAGAAAAACTTCCTTCGGAAGTATCCTACCAATCCCGAACATCGCTTATTCAAAGGTTGATGGCTAATCAATGTGAATGGTGTAAGGCTGAAGAAGGCTCAATGGAAGTTCATCATGTTCGAAAGTTAAAGAACCTTAAAGGGAAAAAGAAATGGGAAAGACAGATGATAGCAAGGAACCGTAAAACAATGATACTTTGTCGAAAGTGTCATCGTGACCTGCATAACGGGAAGCTAGACTGAAGAGACGGAGAGCCGTATACCTTGAGAGGGGTACGTACGGTTCGGGGGGGAGTTCTCGGAAACCTAAGACCGAGAGGTCTTAAGGCGCCGGGTTCTTACCCTACAACATGCCGAGTATAGAAGGAATGGCAACGTTAGCAACGGTTTGCTTGGGAAGAAATATCCGTTTTAATCTCATTATTCAAGCATATTCACAATTAAAAAACAAATATGGAGATGATGCAGATACCATTGATGGCAACTGTGGGAATACAATTTATATATTAACAAACGACCAACAGACAGCCGAAAGAGTATCGAAGAAGCTTGGGAACAAGACAATTAACACACTTTCCCGAAGTGGAAAAGGTCTCTCTACAGATAAAAACAAAACCGAAAGTCTAGATCAACGACCACTTTTAACACCAAATGAACTTATGAGTCTTAAAGAAGGAGAAACTACTGTTATTCGTGTAATAAAACGTCAAGATAATAATCGAACACGTATCAGACCACGGCCAATTTATAATACGGAAGAAACAGCCTTAAAATACAGATGGGAATACCTAGGGGGAGAGTTCGATACAGATAAATCTATTTTAGATATAGATATTGACTCCCTACATGATGATGTAGATCCTAAAAAACTCATTGTAGATTTCCTAGGAGAAAGAAAGGCGGAACAAACCAAGAAAGAACCACCTGAGCCAGAACAGGAAACCTCTTCACCAGTAGAGCCACAGAAGCCAACAGAAGAACCTAAAATGATGGGAATTGATGAAGACATTCCGGAAGAGTCATTCCAACAAGAAGACAGTCCATTTAATCCACTCTCCATTGAAAATTGGAAGACGAAAACGGTTATTGAGTTTTTTGAATCTGATTTAGCGGTTTTGAAACTAGTTGATAAGTTCTTTATAGCACAGTTAGGTAAGGGAATAGATGAGGTTGAAAATCAGGAAATGGGCGAGTTTTACAGTGAATTTCAAATGTTGGCTCACAATGACCATATCGACAAAGGTGTATATCAAGCAGTTGAAAATAAGATTAATCGAATTTTACGTGATTTAGAGGAAAAGGAACACGTAACGAGTTAGAAAGGCACTCAAATAATTGAGTGCCTTTTTGAATCCAGAAATAAAGGAGGAAGCGAGAATGGAGATGCCGACAATAACAGATAAAATGCAATTGATTTTAGATAGTTACTCGCCGTTTGTAACAGAAGAAAATGAGGTCATTCTTGGTCTAGAAGATGCGGTTCTTTTCCTTTCAGTAGATCGAGAACAAAAAGGTAAATTAATTATTCGAATCGACAGACTAAATGAAAGGGTGAATTGGACAGCAAAAGAAGTATTAGGGCAATAGCAAGCATGAGAGGAGGGTAAATCGTGAAAGATGAAGAGATTTTAAAGGTTTTAGAAACATTCTCGGATTATCTTCAAGTAGGAGACATCGTGAATTATGTATTGCGTTGGCTAGGATGGTTCCTAATTGTAGGCTTATCTTTAGTTGTAGATGCTTTAGAAGGTGTGACAGATGCCATATTGGGGATTAAAGGATTTTTTAATTCACCGGAAATACAAAATTTTGTTGATATGTTATATCCATTGTTTGTTGTTCTTTTAGCCATATCGTTTTTATATATTGGCTACATGTTCATTATGAACAAACAAATGAACCGTTCTCAAATTATCATCAATATTTTCGTAACACTGAGTGTACTTTGTTTATTAAGTACTGGTATGACAAAGGTTGATAAGTTCACCGATGATGCCATAGCAGTTGTAAAATCAGAACAAAAAGGCTCTTTGAGTGATGAAATTATTAAGAAGAATGTAACCGATATTGCAGTGATAGATCAAAATGGATGGAAAAAGAAAGAGGATATGAATCCCAAAAATCATATTCCAGAAAAAAACATTAGACAGATAGATATTACAGAAAAAATAGATTCGGATTTTGAGTTTGCTAAAGATAAAAAGTTATCAGATGATGGACAAAATTTATTGAAAAATAAAAGAGTGATGGATGGGATGGGAGTCGCATCTCTAGCAGAATTGAAAGATGGTTGGTTTGATTTCTTTCCCGAAAAGTATTATCGCTGGCATTGGAACTTTTGGAATATATTCTTTACTTTACTGATAACAGGTGCAACGTTGTTATTGGTGAGTATTAAATTAGCTAGATTATTTTATGAATTGGCATTTAACTACTTGTTAGCAAACATATTAGCACCAGCCGATGTTGCAAATGGTCAAAAATTAAAAGCGGTGTTATCGAATATCCTCAATATATTTATAGCAACGATTATGATATTCCTATCTTTGAAGCTATATATAATGGGAACGGCGTTTCTTCATGACAAATTAAATGGTGTACCGTACCTAATTGCATTAGCGGCATTTAGTATGGCAGTTTTAGATGGCCCGGCAGTCGTAGAAAGGCTATTTGGAATAGATATTGGATTAAAGAGCAGTTGGGGCATGTTAGCAGGTGGTTTCGCACTGGGTAAAGGAATTGGCGCTCTTGCAAATTCAAAACCAATGAAAGGTCTAGGAAATATGATTGGAATAGGAGCAAAAGGTGCAGCAAAAGGGGCTGGTGTTGCAGCAACAAAAACCGCAAATGCAGCTGGGGGTATGGCAGGTATCATAAGTGGCTTAAAAAAAGGGAATGAATCCGGAAATAAAGAGTCTTTGCAAGATCAAATGAAAAAAGCAGGTCAAAAAAAACCACAAGGCAATGATGTAGCAAATAAAGAAAAAGAAAAAGGTAACTTAAATAATCAAGAAGATAAAAAGAACGGTGGTACTCCATCTATTCAAGAAGATATGAAAAAAGAAGGGAATGAAAAACCAGAGGTAGCAAGTGGGCAAGAATCTGGAACAACAAGTCTTCAAGATGAAATGAAGGAAGCTGGAAAAGTAAGTGGAACAAGTGAAGGAAACCCAGCGGTAGGAGGAGTAAAGCAAGGAGCAAGTGAAGGAAGCCAAACGCCAGGAACAGTGAGACAAGGAGCGAGTGAAGGAAGCCAAACACCGGGAACAGTAAGACAAGGAACAAGTGAAGGAAATCCAACAGCCGGAGCGGTAAGGCAAGGAGCAAGTGAAGGAAATCCAACAGCCGGAGCGGTAAGGCAAGGAGCAAGTGAAGGAAGTCAAACACCAGGAACAGTAAGACAAGGAGCAAGTGAAGGAAGTCAAACACCAGGAACAGTAAGACAAGGAACAAGTGAAGGAAGTCAAACACCAGGAACAGTAAGACAAGGAGCAAGTGAAGGAAGTCAAACACCGGGAACAGTAAGACAAGGAACAAGTGAAGGAAGTCCAACATCAGGAACAGTAAGACAAGGAGTAAGTGAAGGAAATCAAACATCAAGACCAGTATCAAGTGGAGGAAGCCCGGCACCAATGGAAACATCAAGACCAGYACCARGTGGAAGTAGCCCGGCACCAATGGAAACATCAAGACCAGTACCAAGTGGAAGTAGCCCGGCACCAGTGGAAACATCAAGGCCAGTATCAAGTGGAAGTAGCCCGGCACCAATGGAAACATCAAGACCAGTACCAAGYGGAAGTAGCCCGGCACCAGTRGAAACATCAAGACCAGTACCAAGCGGAAGTAGCCCGGCACCAATGGAAACATCAAGACCAGTATCAAGTGGAAGTAGTCCGGCACCAGTGGAAACATCAAGATCAGTGCCAAGTGGAAGTAGCCCGGCACCAATGGAAACGTCAAGATCAGTGCCAAGCGGAAGTAGCCCGATTATTCCTTATGAAAGTGATAAAGAAGTGGCAGCAAGTAGAAGTCAGGAAACACGGACATTAGGACAATATACAACTGATAAAGTTAAAAATACAACAACATCCGTGAAACAAAAGGTAAGAGGAGTACAAGAGCGCATTCATAATTCTGAAACGGTACAGAATACAAAGCGTTTTTATCAGATGGGGCAAAACACGGGTAAAAGTTGGAGAGATATTGTAAACAAAAATAAAAATAATACAGATAAAAAATAAGCGTAATCGTACGCTTATTTTTTATTGTCGAAAAGGAGGGAATCCCGATGAGAAGCTATCGGATTCCGAAGGAAATCAGTACAGAATTACGGATTAATAAAGTGCTTTATTTAATAGATTTCTTTTTATTAATTGGCTTATTAGTTGTAACGATGATTCTTAGGAACTTCGTACATGATTCCTTTCAATTACCATTTGTTATTTTCATGGCAGCTATTGCAATTATCATGATTTGGCGACCAAGTACGAATCCTCAAAAACGAATGTATGAAGTGTTGATTATTACATTGCTAAGAAGAAAAGGCGCATATTGTGCCATTGATAACGATCAATAAGGGAGGGATCACATATGGCGTTATTCAGCGAAAAAGATGTAGAGAAACAAGAGCCAAAACAACTAGAAAGACCGAAGAAAAAAGCATTTCGATTTAACGAAAAAAATGTAAAAGAATCACTTTCTGAACCAAAAGAAATTGTTAAGGTGGTACCCAACAAAAAGAAAGAAGAAGAAAAAACAAAGGTAGAAAGAAACGTAAAAAAACAGAAGAAAGAAAAGCCAAAGAAAGATGTTTCGAAAAAGAAAAATCCAAAACTTTTAGGTTTTTTATCTAGAAAAAAGAAAGAAGCACCACCAAAGGTAAAGAAAAGTATTGCGGAAATTATGCAAATCGTAGATATGACGGAGGATGGCATATTTGAGCTGAAAAATGAGGAGTTTTTAGAAATTCTTCAAGTTGAAGGTGACGATATGTTCTCTAAGAATAGCGATGAACAAGCATTTGTTATTTTCTCACATGCGTATTTTTATCAAGCCTACAAACAGTCCATTAAACTCGTTTTTTTAAACTTCCCATGTCAAACTACTGAACAGCAACGATATATAGAGAAGAAAATTAAAGAGTGTACCAGTCCTTTGTATGAACGAATTTTAAATCAGAAGTTAAAAGAACTTCAGTTTTTAGAATGGGGAAGAACAAATCGGGAAGCCTTCTTATTTATTTATGGAGAAACGGAATTAATCGTAAAAGAACGTGTGGATGCAGCAAAGCGATATATCAAACGCTCTACCGAACTATTAGAGGTGGATGAAGAGAAAAAGCTAGAGCTTATGTTTAAATTGTTTAATCAAAATGCAAAATTGGGAACGAAAAATATATGGTAGTAAGGAGGAAACAATATGTTTGCTTTCAAAAGTAAAAAATCAAAAAAGGAAAAACAAGAAGAACTAAAAAAGAAGAAAGGTTACAACCCTTATTTAGTGGCTAGAGTTCAGCCACAAGGAGGCGTAAGTTTTAAAGAAAGTTATGTTCAAACAGGTGATGGATTTTCTACTTGTATCCATGTTTTTGATTATCCAACAGAAGTAAATGATTTTTGGTTAGAGCAAATTATGAATATGCCGAATGTGATTACGACATTAGATGTAATGAGTGATGATCGAAAAGAAGTCGTTGAATCTATTAATAAATCCATGAGTGAACAAAGTGTTCGGCATGATACAGCAAAGGATAATATAGATCGGATTGATGCAAAAAATGAATTTTTAGAGCTGGAAGCTCTTTATACGGATTTGAAACAAGGTGAGGTCATGAAACGTATTCATTTGCGTATCTATGTTTCCGCTAGAACTTTAGATGAGCTAGAAAAACAAGTAAAAGAAATCATGGAAACATTAGAGTCTTATAACTGTGTGACACGTTCCTAACTGAAAAGGTTAGGCGCTGATTCAATAATCAGCAGAACTATTATTTCGAGAAGTCAAATGATAGGGTAACGCCTTGAAGGGCTTCCTCTGATACTCCGACATGCAGCATACAGAAGATAAGCCTTCTGACGAATCTCCGAATGTACGGGTCTAGAACGATAACACATAGAAATGTGTGTGCCACGAGCGTGGTGCTGATGTGGATGAGTAAAAATAGTTGTTATGAAAGTCCATATGTCGTTATAGGCGACATCAAGTCAGCGGGCCTAAAGGAGAACCCTAAAAGTGTTATGTACAGATAGAAATAATGGAACGTGGAAAGCCACCAACATGGAGAACTTATCTTCGAGGAAGTGTTTGAAGGGAAGGCGTTGGTGAGATTAGCAAACGTATAACCTTCATTTATGGTGGTGAGAGTAATGGCATAGTACCAGTGAAGCAATGGAAACATTGCAGAGGGATAGCCATTAGTCTGATGAAAGATTGACCAACCGTTTCAAAAAGCTACGCAGTCGAATTATAAGGTTCTTGTGAGACTAAAAAAGGTAAACTCTGAAAGGAGAGCCGACTTATAAAGAAAACTGAAAAGCTTAGACACGCTGAATATTATGATATGCAGTCTACACTTGATGACTTGTATCAGCAAAGTCAAAACGGTAACAACTTTTATAAATTAATAGAGCTTATGAAGATGGATGAAAACATACGTTTAGCATATCGAAATATAAAAAGAAATATGGGAAGTCTGACAGCTGGAACAGATGGAATGACAATTAACGATATTAAAATGCTTTCAACGGATGAAGTGATAGAAAAAGTAAAAATGATGTTCGGTTGGTATGAACCACAATCTGTAAGACGCGTATTTATACCAAAACCAAATGGAAATCGTAGACCATTAGGGATACCAACTATATGGGACAGATTATTTCAGCAATGTGTATTGCAAATATTGGAACCAATATGTGAAGCGAAATTTCATAACCATAGTTACGGTTTTCGCCCTAACCGAAGTACACATCATGCACTAGCGAGAATGAAATCTTTAGTGAATAGAAAAGGAAACGGGTTTCACTATTGTGTCGACATAGACATTAAAGGTTTCTTCGATAATGTACATCATGGAAAACTTCTAAAGCAATTGTGGACGATAGGTATACGAGATAAGAAATTACTTTCTATCATTTCAAGACTGCTGAAAGCAGAAATTGTAAATGAGGGGGTTCCTCAAAAAGGTACTCCGCAAGGAGGCATACTAAGTCCGCTTCTATCTAATATCGTACTCAACGAATTAGATTGGTGGGTAAGTAACCAATGGGAAACGATAAAAACCTCACATCCATATAAAGGAAATAGTGACAAGTATCGAGCGCTAAAGAAAAGCAAATTAAAGGAATGTTTCTTAATTCGATATGCAGACGATGCAAAAATATTATGTCGTGATTATGTAACGGCTTTAAAAATGTTTGAAGCAACAAAAGACTTTCTGAGAACACGCCTACATCTGGATATTAGCCTTGAAAAATCAAAGATTATAAATTTGAGGAAAAAAGCGAGTCACTTTTTAGGCTTTACAGTTAAGGCAAATAAGAAAGGAAACAAACATGTGGCTCATAGCAGAATGTGTGTGAAATCCAGAAAACATGCGTATAGCAAGCTGAAAAAGGCTGTTAAAGATATAAGCAGAGTACAGACACCAGAATCAGTATGGCGATTTAACACGACTGTAATGGGGATACAAAATTATTATTCGGCCGCCACACATATTAATCACGACTTAGATCACATGAGTTGCCATCTCATAAGAACACTCTATAATCGACTGAGGCGAGATTGGAAAAAAGCCACTAAGAGCGACATGTCGACTGTCTTAAGGAAAAGATATAAAAGATACAATCCTAAATTGTACAAAATCAAAGACATCGTATTACTACCTATCCATGCGCAGAAGCACAAACCGGCTAAAAATTTTACTCAGTCTATCTCAAATTATACAAAAGAAGGTAGAGAGAAAATACATGATACTTTAAAAGCCGTAGATAGGGAGATACTCCGACATGTACAACGCTTTTATATGAAGCATCGAACGGTAGAATACAACGATAACAGAATTGCAAAGTTTATTGCACAGTATGGAAAATGTGCCATTACGAAACAAGAAGTTGGATTAGTAGGTTGGCACTGTCACCATAAAATTCCGTTGGAATTTGGGGGACAGGACAATTATGAGAATTTAGTAATTGTACTTGAAGACATACACTTAGCAATTCATAGCGATGATTCAGATAAGGCGAAATCAATCTTAAATAAGTACGACATTATTGAAGAGAAGAAAGTGATGTTTGACAAGCTAAGAATATCAGCGCGTCGAAATCCTATCTTTTCTTCAATACAAAAGTTGGTCAATTGAATTAGATGGAACGCCGTATGAGGTGAAAGTCTCACGTACGGTGTGAAGTGGGGGAAAAGGTGGAGATAACGTCAAAACCTTACCTATCACTATAAGCCTGGTGCTGGAAAATCAACATTACTAAAAAAGAAATCAGTAGACTATGCAAGTAAAGGTCATTTTATTCGTATTTTTGACATTGTAGGTGAATTCGAGGAAACAGTACGTGATCTGAACGGGAAAACAATTGCATTAGATGGTTCGCAAGGTCAAATTAACCCACTTCAAGTATATAAGACAGCAGAACTTGAAGAAGTTAGTTTCACTCAACATCTATCTAAACTGACAATTTTTTATCGATTCATTGCGCCAGAAGCAAAAGATGATGAAATTAAAGAATATGAAAATTTGCTTCGTAAATTATATATTCGAATGGGATTATGGAATGATGAAAAAGGAGCGAAAAATGAAATTACAACAAGAAAACCAAATGAGTATCCCATTTTCTCAAACTTTTTATCTTTTGTTCGTGATGAATTATATGAGAATGTAGAAAATAGAAAACACCATGAGAATTTAGGAGAAAGCAGAAAACATCGTCTAGAGTTGATTGAATTAAATCTTGTAAATTTAGTAGAAGCATATGCACAATTATTTGATGGTCATTCCACTATTGAAAACTTTAAAAAAGAACAAGTTGTATCGTTTTCCTTACGAAACATTTCAAATTTTAAACCGGAAGTATTCCAAGCGCAAATTTTTAATGTTTTTAATTTAATATGGGATGAAATGATATCCAATGGTGCGCCACAATTAGAGGCATATACTAAACAACAACTTGCTTTTGAAGATGTAATTCGTTATTTCATTATTATTGACGAGGCGCATCATATAATAAACACGAAAAAAGAAAGCGCTCATGCTTTACAATTTTTAACTAAATTTAGCCGAGAAGATCGAAAATATTTTGCAGGGCTTTTATATGCAAGTCACACGATTCGAGATTTTGTACCGGAAGGATCTTCACAAGAAATGATTGATGAAATTAAAAAGCTATTTGAACTTACACAGTACAAATTTATCATGCAGCAAGATAATAACAGTTTAGATATGTTACGAAAAGTATTTGCAGGACAGTTAAGTGAAAGTGAAATTGCAGCGATTCCGCATTTGCCAACAGGGGATGTCATCTTAAGTATTGGGGCTGTAAAAAACATTCACTTCCATGTAGAGGTAACGGACGAAGAATTGATGTTATTCGGAGGAGGTGCTTAATACCATGCATCTAGTTTTAAAGATTATACCAAAGAAATGGCTCATCACTTTAGCACTAATTGTGATGGGTCTTTTTTCTTTTCTCTTACTTGGAGTTATGAGTATTTTTATTGCGGCAATGGGCGGAGAGAGTGGAACAGACACTGGTGATATTACGTATACAGGTGAAGGGCAAGTCATGAACGTTTCGCCCGAAGTTTTGAAATGGGAACCTACGATTCGGAAGCATGCGAAAGCCTTTGGCGTGGAACCGTTTGTCGCTTTAATGCTTGCACAAATGATGCAGGAAAGCGGAGGCCGAGGTAGTGATCCGATGCAATCATCAGAGGGTGCATTTAATACGAAATATTGTAAATCACCAAACTGTATTACTGATCCCGATTACAGCATATGGGCTGGTGTACAGGAGTTTAAACATGCGATAGAAAGAGCTGGTGTAACGAGTCCTGGTGACATGGATCATATCAAAACAGCCCTCCAAGCGTACAACTTCGGAACAGGATTTTTTGATTTTGTTAACTCAAATGGTGGTAAATATACAAAGGAATTAGCGATAAAATTCTCACAGGAGCAATACAAAAAGGTAGCCCACACGGGTATGTATCATTGTCTTAGACCAGAAGCCGTACCGTATCAAGCGTGTTATGGCGATATCGTGCGCCCGTAGAGGGAGCAAGAGAACATGGTGATTGCAAACCATTAGGTCTTCCCTAAACGACCTGGCATCACTTGACTAACCTTGAAAGGAAACTGAAAAGGGACAATAGCATGTCAAGAAAGCCGTAAGTTGATTAATCATCGAATCACGACTGAACGGCAAGATGTGAAGTATGGATAAGGATGAAAGCTAAACTGCTTGAACGATAGCACAAGGAAGGCTACCGTAACTCATTTCGGAAGATGGTTATATACGGAATGTGGTAGATGACATAGCGATAATTGTGTCGTCGCTATGCATAGGGACATTTACCATCCTCCACTATACGTGGAAACGTGTGAAAGTCGCATCCGAAACCATATGTGCAAGTCTCTTGTCTTCTAAACGGGGATTACCTAAGTTGGAAAGCCGGAAGGCTATTGGGGATGACTTCAAGGCTCTGCCAAGAAGTGTGGCTCATGAATATCTAATAAGGTAACGGAGCCTTCATAGTAGTCCGAGCTGGGGAAAGCCTAGCACATGGCGAAGGAAGGCAGTCTGTCCGCTTAAAAATGAAATTGGGGAGGTGCGAAAGGCATCATGCAAAGTCCAAAAGTAGTGTTAAGCAACCTGCAAAGACAGGGTCAGAAGGAAGAGCATAAATTCCGAAGACTCTATCGAAATTTGTACAATCCAGAGTTTTATTTCACTGCATATGACAATCTGAGTAAAAATGATGGAGCACTCACGATGGGTGTAGATAAACGTTCTATTGATGGATTTTCAATAGAAGTTATTGAAGAGCTGATAGAAGCCCTTAAGCAACGGACATATCAACCGTTCCCATCAAAAAGAGTATATATCCCAAAGAAAAACGGAAAGAAAAGACCATTGGGTATACCTAGTTTTGCGGATAAATTGGTGCAAGAAGTTGTGAGAATGATATTGGAAGCAATATATGAACCAACGTTCGCCATATCATCACATGCTTATCGAAAAGGAAGAAGCTGTCACACAGCACTTCAAGAAATCCAAAGAACGTTTACTGGTAGCAATTGGTTTATTGAAGGGGATATTAAAGGTTTTTTTGATAACATCAATCATCATACTTTGATTGGCATTTTAAGAAAACGTATTGAAGATGAGGCATTTATTGAACTGATATGGAAATTTCTGCGTGCTGGATACTTGGAAGAATGGAAATTTCATAATACCTTTAGCGGTGCTCCGCAAGGTGGTATTATCAGTCCACTTCTTTCTAATATCTACTTGAATGAGTTAGACCAATACATGATGAACTATATACAACAATTCAATCAAGGTAAAAAACGAAAGAACAATCCTGAATATCAACGGAAATATACTCAAATGAGAAGCATGATTCGGAAGTATAAAAATGCACTAGAAAAAGAACAAAAGGAAGAAGCACAACAACATTTAGAACAAGCTAAAGCGTTAAAGAAAGAATTACAGACAATTCCATATAGTAATCCAATGGATTCAACTTATAAGCGTCTTACTTATGTTAGATACGCTGATGACTTTCTAATTGGTGTAATTGGTTCAAAGGACGATGCAAGATATATTAAGGAAACATTGACTGAGTATCTAATGAAGACACTTCAATTGGAATTGTCGCCAGAGAAAACACTTATTACCCATGCTTCTGAAAAATATGCAGGATTTCTCGGTTACAACATTCGTATTTTTAGAGGAAGTGCACCTCGAAAAGATGCGATTGGGAGAGTATGTAGATACCTTAATGGAAAAGTTCAATTAAAAATGCCTCATGAGGCTTGGGTCAACAAATTGAAGAAATACCAAGCTATCAAAATGAGTGCCGATGGCACTTGGATGCCCAAAGAAAGAGGATACTTCATTCATAATGAAGATTTAGAGATTGTCACTCAATATAACAGTGAAATAAGAGGATTGTATAACTATTATCGGCTAGCAGAAAACGTGAGCAATCATATGCATCGTTTTGCCTACTTCATGTACTACTCTATGCTAAAAACATTTGCATCTAAGTATAGAGTTAAAACAAAAGAGATTCGAAAACGTTATGAGAAAAATAGACGATTTACTGTCACATATAAAACATCTCGAGGAGAAAAGCAAACCCATTTTATGGAACGTAGTTTTCCACGAGAGAAACAGTCAAAAGAAGCGAACTTAGATTTAATTCCAGATACAAAATATGTGTTAAGTGAAACGAAACTCTCTGATCGAATCAAAGCAGAACAATGTGAATTGTGTGGGAAAACGAATACAACAATTCATATGCATCACGTAAAAAGATTAAAAGACATTAAAAATAAGCCGAACAAGTCCTATCTAGAGAAACGTATGGTTTCAAGGAATCGTAAAACCATAGCGTTATGTAAAGAGTGCCACGTTAAAAGGCACAAAGGAGAAGTCTAGCAGGAGACAGATGGAGAGCCGGATACATTGAGAGATGTAAGTCCGGTTCGGGGAGGAGCACTTGAAAACCTACTACAGTAATGTAGCAAGGCGTTGGGTGCTTACTCTACCTGTACGTCGATGCGGTTTTGAAATATTATCAACCGGGTTCTGTCGTTTCTGGTGGTGGAGGAAATCCAGGAAGTGGAGGAAGTAGCGGTTCAAAAGTTGCCGATGTAGGTCGTCAATGGATAGGGCGTTCTACATATGTATTTGGTGGAGGACGTAACACAAATGACATTGCAAGAGGGATTTTTGATTGTAGTAGTTTTGTACGCTGGGCATTCGAACAAGTAGGGATGTATACCAGTCCGATAGGAGCTGTAAGTACGGAGACATTAAATAAAATCGGTACAAAAGTATCAGCAAATGATATGAAACCGGGTGATGTTATTTTCTTTGATACCTACAAGCATGACGGACACGTTGGAATTGTGATTGATAAAAACACATTCATTGGATGCCAAACAAATAAAGGTGTTTCCATTGAAGATTTAAATAATCCGTATTGGCAAAAAGTCTTTTCTGGTCATGTAAGAAGGTTCTAAAAATATGAAAAAGTAAAGGGGAAATTACAATGGAATTAATAGAAGCGCCAGTTAAGGGATTTGAAAATGCAGTTATAAAACCATCAAATTATTTGATTGAAAAAGATGGTGATAATTTTCTATTACATCGGGAATTGAAAGCAAACGAGATAGCACACTTTATAGAGCACAATATATTTGACTATGAAGGGAAAATATATTTATGGGTGGTAGCAAATTTCCCTTCAGAAGAAGCGGCTAAAACAGGAATACAATCCTACTGGAATGCTACTAAACAACTAAACGATATTACGAAGTAAAGGAGGAATGGATATGAAAGATAAACGAAAATATTTGTTTATTGTGTTTGTCATTTTAGTTGTAGGTGTGACAGCTTTTAATATCTACTTGAGCAAAAAATCAATGAGTGATGGAAAGGAAAAACAGTTAAAACTTTCAAATGAATTACTAACAAAACAAAATGAAGACTTAAAAAAACGACTTGATAAGGTGCTTCCATCAGCACAAGAACAACAGAGAAGAGCGTACTTATCGACAGCCGAAACGTTTATTCAATTATCCTTTCATCGAGAAAAAGAAGGCTACAATGAGCGAAAAGAAAAAGCAAAATCCATTATGAGTGAAGAACTATTACAACAATTTTATCCAACTGATAAATACGAATTAGGAGATACGTATAAAACGAAACCAATAGAAATGAAGTTTTATTTACAAGAAAATGAACCCGATAAAGAGGAGATAAATGTGTTAGCTGAATTTATAAATGTCACGACAGATTCAACGCAAAACCGAGAAGAAAAAGTAAACAATGTGTTGCGAATCATCATAAAAAAAGAAAAGGAAACCTGGCGAGTTACAAGTGTGGAAGAGTTAAATATGAAAGTATTATAACAAAAAAAGTGGGGTGAGAGTGTGATAGGTGCAATCAGTAAGAAGAGTGAAAGAATCAATTTGAGAAGAAATAAGTCGTGGATCTACCTAGCAATTATCAGCTTTCTATTTTTAGGTTTTTTTGCTTTCTTGACATCTAAAATCTACATGCCGAACGATGAAAAACTATTCCATACGGAAACGAATAAAGTAATCAAGTTGTCAGGGATGGGGAAATTGATTGTAGAGCAAAGGGAATACAATCCACACAAAAACTTTATACAAATTCGCTTTCGAATAGAAGGGTATGAGGAAACAGGATTTACGTTTAAAGCACAAGAAAAAGCAAAGTCTGGTGTTCAATTACCTGTCAAAGTGTTGTATGAAGAGAACGGAAATTATGTGGTGGAAGTAACAGAGTTATCTCCGAATTGGGGAGCGTTAGCTTTTGATATTTACAATAAAAACGGTGAAAAAGAACAAATGGATATTCGTAAATTCACGCAAGATGTTAACGAATATGAAGAAGAGAATGCAGTAAAAAAGAGTCCGAATAAACTTGTTCAGTCAATTTTTACCGATCAAAGAAAAACAAAAGCAAATGATGAATTGTTAGCTGAAGACAAAAAAACATATGAGTTAGATTTTATAGAAAGAGACAAAAAAGATATTGAAACAAAGATCAAAAATTATGGGAAAGCAATCAAACTGGAAGAAGAAAATGCGAAGACAGTTTATGAAAAAGTAAAAGAACAAAAAGATGAAATGAAGTATCAAACCGATGGGGAAAAAACGGAAACGCAATCGAAAATAGCATCCTTAGAATCAAAAGTAAAATCATCAGATAAGAACGTGGAATTGTTTAAAGAAGAACAAAAAATTGCACGAGATAAGATCAAAAAATTAGAGCAAAAGGCACAAGAAATTAATAAAAACTGAAAAAAGACATAGGGACATGATGGAGACATTGAGGGAAAGCAAGGGGACACGGACGGGACATTTAGAAAAAATAACGGGACGTGATGGAGACATTAACAAAAAATATGGGGACGTAACGGGGACATTCAACCTCTTTCCTTGCCCCCATCGTTTTGCTAGGCTCCGCCTAGCCCCACACCCTCGGTGGGGGCAAAAACCCCTTATGCTCTTCTCGCTATTTTTTGATCTCTACCCAGAATTGTAGAAAGGAGCGGAAATTGTGAATCTAAAAATAAGAGATATAGATCCAGTTGCCTTAAAGAAAATAGATGAAATTGCAAAAAGGAAAGGAGTATCCAGGCAAAAATTTTTGAAAGCTCAAATTGAAATGATAGCATTTTTTCAGCAACAAAATAAAAGGGAAATGGAATTAGAAAATCTTATTGAAAAGAACCTCCATATGATGAGTGATTGTTATAGCGCAATGGAAAAAATGAATGAGTTTATTCAAATGATGATGCAGGATGTTGAAAATGAATAATGCTGTTCCTGTTCAGTCTTTCGTCACACCAGGTGTTGTATTAAAAACGAAATTTGTGTTGCCAAGTTCGGATGCTTTTCAGAACTATATTGATTATGTAGATCGGGAGGAAGCGAAAAGTGAAGTGAAGCTGAATCCGAAAATGTTCGAAACGTATCAAGACTATATGGGGAATTCAGAAAAGACATCGGCACTATTTACGGAACATGCAAATCGTTTAACAGAAAGTGAAAAAAAGTCCTTAAAGGAAATGTTTAAAACCGCTCATGAGAATGGAAGTATCATGTGGCAGGATGTCATTTCTTTTCATAATCCCTGGTTAGAGAAACAAGGAATTTATGATGAGAAAACAAAAACATTGGATGAAAAAAAGTTAATGGATGTAACACGGCTTGCGATGAAGGAAATGCAAAAAAGAGAGGGGTTGGAAAAAAGCTCTATCTGGTCGGCAGCCATTCACTTTAATACGGATAATATTCATATTCATGTCGCAACTGTTGAACCATTTCCAACGAGAGAACGTGGTAAAAGAAAACCAAAAACATTAGATGCGATGAAGGGGAAAGTCGTAAATAATCTGTTAGATCGTAAGCAGGAACAAAAACAAATTAATGATTTGATTCGAAATAATATGGTGGGAAGTAAAAAAGAGGACTCCGTTTTTGATTGGCGCAATCAACATTTGAAACCGTTGTTTTTACGAATTTATAAACAGTTACCAAGTGATAAAAGACAGTGGCAATATAGCTACAATACAATTCAACCATTGAAGCCGGAAATTGATGAATTAAGCAGTCGATATATTCAACACCATCATAAAAAAGATTACGATCAGTTTCTCCAAAAATTAGATAAAGAAGTGAAAGTTTTTAAAGAAGCATATGGGGAAGGAAAGTATGATAAGAAGCAATATGAAAATTATAAAATGAATAAAATCAATGACCTATATAAAAGAATGGGGAACGCCTTTTTACAAGAAATGAAGGCATATGATAAAGAACAAAAGAGAATCCATCACACGAAAAAATCAAAGCCGTTTCAAAAATTTCAACAGAATGTATCTATTCAGTATTCTATGAGAAAAGTGGAACGTGCTTTTAAAAGTGAATATGAAAGCTGGAAGAACCAAAAGTATTATGAGCGTATGCAAAGGGAAAATGCATATGAAAATGAAAGGGGTTAGATCATGGAGAATAAAAAAATACGAATGAAGTTATCGTTAAATGAAAATGTCCATCAATACATTCAAGACTATATGGATGAAAATAATATTACACATCCAGGGGATGCTATATCGAAAATTTGTATGGAGCATCAAGCATCAAAAAGTTCAGAATGGTCATTAAATTATATTTCCGAAATTGTATCAAAGAATCTACACGATGTATTGAAAAGTGAACTAACAAAAATTCGTCTTGGTGCAAATAGTGCGGATAGAAATACGCAAATTTTAATTGAGTTATTAAATGGTTATTTCTTTTTAGAGGGCGTAGATAGTCTTATTACGACTGATAAACAAGAGATGGGAAGTGTGAAGATAGCAAAAGAAGTTGTAGCGGAACGAATTAGTCATGCAAGACAAAAACGTATAGATCATGAGGCATCAAAGAACAATGTAACGTAAGCTACATTGTTTCTTTTTATAAAAAAACAGGAGGTTATAAGGATGTTATTATTTCATGAAGATATCGCATTAGGGGTCATTAAAGAGGTTAGAGAAGGTGAACTTGTTTTACTTGTAAAAGATGAGGAATTAACAATTAAAATTACACGAGAACAAGAGGAAGAACTTGCAATCCATGTCATGAATCAAGAGAATATGTTAGTTCCGGTTAACGTAAAAACTCATGCGCTTTTCTTTGATACAACGGAAAGATGGAATGAAGAGGAAATGGAGGAATTGCAAAAAGCGAGTGAAAGAGTAGGAGAAGATCATGAGTAAAAATTATAAGAAAAAGTATCAAACGAAATCACCAGAAGAAAAGAAAGAAGCGGTGCAAGCTTTAACAAAAAAGATGGAAAAAAGCGTAGAAGGTTATTTCCGTACACCAGGAGATTTAAAAGAGTATCTAACGTTTATGGCAAAGTTTTATCACTATTCACCATCTAATATTTCATTAATACAGAGTCAATTCGAGGGAGCCAGTGCAGTTGGTTCCTTTTCTTTTTGGAAAGAAAAAGGGTTTGCGGTTAAGAAGGGTGAGAAAGGAATCCAGATCCTTGTTCCAAACAGAACTATAGCAAAATTTAAAGACAAAGAAGGCACTTGGAAAACAGTAACTAAAGCAAGTGAGGAAGAGAAAAAACAAATTGAGTCTAAAAGCGTAGAAGTGAAACCAGGTCGCTTATATTTTGCTGTCGGTCATGTGTTTGATTTGTCGCAAACGAACGCAAAAGCGGAAGATCTCCCTCGTATTTTTCCGAATCGTTGGCTAGAAGGGAGCGTAACAGATTATAAGAGTTTGTACAAAGGAATGGAAGCCATTGCGGATAAAAACGGTGTGAAAATTATTGAACCAAAATCAGAACTGGTTGTCGCAAAGGGTGTTAGCTATACCTTAACAAAAGAAGTCGCCTTGAATCCACGAAACAGTGAATTACAAAATGTAAAAACACTTCTACATGAATTGGCGCATGCCAAACTCCATACAGCAGAGACACATTTGAACTACACAGCACCAGAAAAAGAGTTTCAAGCAGAGATGACCGCTTATGCCGTTTCTTCTTATTTTGGAATTGATACAAGCGAATATTCGTTAGGATATTTAGCGAACTGGACACAAGGAAAAGAAATGAAGGATAAAACGAAATTATTAAAAGAAGTACATGAAACTTCGATTGAATTTATTGAGACAATTGAAAACACATTAGAAAAGGAAAAAGAACAAATAAATGAAAAAGAGGTGGAAAGTATGGCAAATAAATATGAAAAACAGGACGAAAAAAATATTTTATTGGTCGAATTTATGAGTTTAAGTAACACGACACAAGAGCTTGTTTCCGTTACAGAGTTAAGGGAACAAGTGGATAGAAACCGATCGTTTGAGCCCGTAGAAGGCGCAGAAAAGTTGAGTGATAAAGAATTTATTGATGCATTTAACGAAGCGAATCAAGAAAAGTATGCAGCACTAAATCAAGATGAAATTACTCGTCCAACTATGTTAGTTCAGTGGAGCGAAAACGAAAATTTTAAGGGTAGTCAGTTGATTCCATTTGGAGAGGCCAATGAAAAAATGGCTGAAGTCATTACAAATATTGAAAAAGCAAAAGAGGAAGCAAGAGAAAGAGATGAGTACGTACCATATGATAAAACTCGTTATCATATTGCCATTCCAAAAGAAGTAGATAGAGATTTTGGGAGAATGGAGCTTGTGAGTATGGATCGTTTGGATATGGGGGATGGGGACTACAAGACACCGTATGAACAAGTATTAAACGAGAAAAGGTATTTATCGGATGAAGTAAAACAAGCGTTACGAGATGAGGTAGTGAATCATAGAAATAACAAAGAAATACCGATGGAAAAAGCACAACAAAATACAGTAGAAAAATCGAAAGAGACACCAAACCACTTAGTTACAATTGAAATATTAGCAAATGGTATGCAAGATGAAGAACTGGCAAGAATCCACATGATGGATGCTGTTACGAAAGATATAAATTATTTGTCTGTATGGAATCAAGATAAAACAGATCGGGACGATTTATATGTTTCCCTCATGGAAAAGAACGGGAAACGAGAAAATGTCTATCTAGATAACATTTTGAAACCAGATTTATATGAAAAGGTTCAAAGTTCTATCTTTGATGGAAGAGGAAATTTGTCATTTGTTGTTTATGAAAAAGATGCAAATATGAGTCTAGATGAAATCGTAAAAGGTGAACGATATGGACTCTTAGTTGATAAAGCGGAGGCGCAAAAAGATTACTCATTTAATGAAAAAGAAGTGGAATTATATAAAGAAATGAAGACGGAGGGATATGCACCTATTGCTTCTCTAGATCAACAAATTCAGCCTTTAAAAGAAAAGGAGCCAACTACGTTAGATAAGGATTTAAGCCGAAAATTCGAGGCATACAGACGTTCACAATATGAAGAAAAACCAGATGATATTGATAGTATTGTCACTCGTGTAAAAGCTGAAGAACGGTATTATACAACAAAGTATGTTTCGATTGATAATGAGCTGGTAAGCCAGGAACATGTTGTGAAATTAGAAAGCCAGGTGGATGAGAAGCTTGGGAAAGAAGGAATAACGGTGAATCAGTCTACAACTTCAAAGGAAATGGATGTAGATAAAAAATTTCAGCCATTAAGTGGAAAACAAACGAATAATAAAGAAAAAGACAAGGAGCCAGAGCCGGGTAATGTAGAGCAGTCGAAGGCTACAAAGAAATCAAGTAGAAAAAGAGAAACAATGGAAATGGAACGATGAAAAATTTTATAACCGGAAAACCAGATTAAATCATTTTTTGTTACTCAATTGAGATAACGGAGAGTGATTTTTTTATATCTAAAAATGAAAGAGGGTAAAAGTAAAAGTAAAAGTAAAAGTAAAAGTAAAAGTAAAAGTAAAAGCCCTCTTTCTTATTTATAGAACGAAAGGAGTGAATGTCATGAATGTATGGCTGTTTGCAGGCTGTATGTTCCTTTTAGCTGTCTTTTTGAACACATTGTTATTATTTGGTCACAGAATGATGAAAAAGCGCAGGGATAAGAAATGGAAGCGTAAAACTAAAATTGCAGAATAATAGGAGGTACTACGTATGGGAAAAACATTGTTTATTGCAGAGAAGCCGAAGGTAGCCGTTGAATTATTGAAATCACCTAGATTTAGAAACTCGCAAAAATATCCAGGAAGTAAGCCATATTATGGCTACTATGAAAATGAAAATTACATTATTAGTTGGTGCCGGGGGCATTTATTAGAACTAAAACATCCAGAGGAGATGGACGAGAGATACAAAGAATTTAAATTTGAACATTTACCAATTATTTTGGAGCCGGAATATAAAGTGAAATCGGATAGTCTCGAACAAGTTCAAATATTGGTTAAATTGTTAAATCGTCCCGATGTAGATCATGTGGTCAATTCATGTGATGCAGACAAAGAGGGTGAGCTTATCTATCGAGAAATATATGAACATGCAGGTGTGAACAAGCGAGAATCCCGTCTTTTTATCTCTTCTTATGAGGCCGCAGAATTAGAGGGGGCTTTGAACCGATTAGAACCAGGAGCAGATTATGACGGGCTTGCTCAATCCGCTAAAGCAAGGCAATACCTGGACTATATTCTAGGCATTAATGTTACGAGAGGCTGTACATCAAAACTAGCAAAAAACCAATTCTTATTGGCTTCTGGTCGTGTTCAAATGTGTATCTTGAATGAAATCCGTCAAAGGGAAATTGCAATTCAAAACTATAAAGAACAAACCTACTACAATTTGAAGCTACTAACCGAAAATGGTTTATCACCGGTGATGAAAACAGAAGATCAACTGATAGATCCATCCCCACTACAAAAACTTGGAGATAGCTTGAAGGGAACAGATGTAATTGTAACGGAATTTAAAGAAAGTACGAGAAAAAAGAAACCAAAATTATTGTATAACTTAACGGATATCTACAAAGATGCTCACGCCAAGCTGAAGATAAATGCGGAGACAGCAAAAAAATATATTCAGAGTTTGTATGAAGAAGGCTTTATTACTTATCCTCGCTCTTCATCCAGGCATTTACCTACAGAGCAAGTGGAACGAGTGAAGGAAGTAATGGCAGCATTAGAAAAGAGCTCCTATACAAATTTAGTACAACAAGTAATCCCATCTTCTATTACAAAAAAACACACTACATTTAATGATGAATTAGTCAGTAGTCACTTTGCCATCATCCCAACAACAAAATTATATGTCGGGACCAATCGAAATCCATTAGAAAAACAGTTATATGACTTAATTGTAAAACGATTTATCGGGAATTTTATGAAACCAGCAATCTACCTGGTAAGGGAAGTACATTTTATAGATCAAGAGGGCAACGCATACAGTACAAAAGAAAAGATCCTACAAGAGAAAGGGTTTCTAAGTGTGTTTCAAGAGGATATAGAAGAGGGATCAGTTGAAGCATTTCAGATACCTATTTTACGAGAAGGAGATTCTTTCAGAATCGTTCAGTATGACTTGATTGAATCTCGAACAAAGAAACCAGCCTTTCATACGGAAAGTTCCATTTTAACCTTTATGGAGACGGCAGGGCGTAAATTGGATGATGAACATTTGAAAGAACTTATGAAAGGAAAACGGATTGGGACAGTCGCAACGGAAGAAACGTTTATTCCGAAACTGTTAGAGCGAAGCTATATTGATGTTACCAACAGTCAGATTCGAACCACTCATATTGGTCGTGCGTTTATAGATGCTTTTCCGGTAGATGAAATCAAAAATCCAGCTTATACGGCTGAAATGGAAGGGATGATCTACATGATCGAAAAGAATGAAATGAAATATGAGGAGTTTGTAGAGAAAACAAATACGTTTGTAAAAGGCACGGTGGAACAATTAGGCGCAATGGATGATAAGGTGTCGGATAGTATTATTAATACCTGGAATCAGCAGATTGAGGTGTGCAAATGCCCTTGTAGAAAAGGAAAAATCCTTCATAAAGGTAATTTCTATGGTTGCAGTAATTATCCGGGATGTGAAATCTCCTTACCGAAAAAGATTAAAGAAAAAGCAATTCCGGAAGCGCAAGCGAAAAAGCTGTTTGAGGATAAGAAAACAGATCTTTTAAAAGGATTTAAGTCCAATGAGAAGGAGTTTTCCGCTTATCTTGTGTTACATGAAGGAAATATCAAATTTCAGTTCCCAACACAAGAGGAGCTATCATTTGGTAAATGCCCAAAATGTAAAAAAGGTGAGATCCTTCATCGTAAAACATTTTATGGATGCACGGAGCATAAAAACGGATGTGATTTTATGTTACCAGCCAAGATGAAAGGGAAAGCAATCCCTGGTAATCAAATGAAAAAGCTGATTCAGTATAAAACAACAGATTTTATAAATGGCTTCGAAGGGGAAAAGGGAGAATTTACGGCAGCTATCTATATGGAAGCGGACGGAAGTTTGAAATTCCGTTTTCCAACGACTGAAGATCGTACAATTGGCAAATGTCCATTATGTAAGAGTAGAGTTCTTGTAGGGAAAAGTAACTACTTATGTGAGAAATACAAAAAAGGCTGTGACTTCATTATTTTTGGTACATTCTCTGGAAAAAATCTAAGTAGTAATCATGTGAAGAAGTTATTAGAAAAGAATGTGACGGATCAAATCAAAGGGTTTATCTCAAACAAAAACGGGAAGAAATTTGACGCTCGTTTATCATACAGCGTACAGGAGAAGCGATTAAAATTCTTATTCGGCAAATAAAAATTAAATGCATGTAAAAGAGGACTAGGAAACGGAATAGTCCTCTTTTTTATTTCATTTTATAGAGTAAAGGGGGGATTCCGTAATGGCACATGTCAGTACGGAGGATGCGATGAAAGCAAGAAATATTGACTTGATTTCATATCTGGAAGCAAAGGGAGAAACGTTTAAGAAAGAAGGAAACTATTATCGTCATACGGAACATGACAGTCTTCTTATTAAAGGAAATCAATACGCCTGGAATAGTCGTGGCGAAAAGGTCTATGGAGCGATTAGCTTTGCGATGATGTACTATGAAATGACATTTCCGCAAGCTGTATTAGACATCAATAAAGGGGATTACAAAGAGTTTGATCGTTCAAAAGCTGAAGAAGAACGCAAAAAAGAGCAGCAGCCATTTATCTATCCAAAACACTTAGAGGTGCCGAAACAAACAGAGATCAAGCGATACTTAATTGATGAACGGAAAATAGATCCTCGCCTGGTGAACTGGTTGATTAAAAAGGATCTCATCGCCCAGGATAAGAAAAATAATGTGGTGTTCAAATGGAGGGAAGAAGGAGGCAAAGGGCAAGTAATTGGAATGAACCGTCAAGGTACGGTCAAAATGGAGAATAAAAGAGGAAGCTTTAAGCAAATTGTCCCGAATTATGAAAAAATCAATGCCGGTTTTACAGTTGATGTGGGTAAGCCGGATAAAATCTATTTTTATGAAGATCCGATTGATATGTTATCTCATTGGAGCATCAAGCAAAATAATATCCAAAACGCTCGCCTGGTTTCTATGCATGGATTGAAGTCAAAAACAGTGATTCAATCTTTAATTGATGCGAAAAAAGAAGGGCACGATATTAAAGAGGTCATTATGGCAGTTGATAACGATAAGGCTGGGAAAGACTTCATTCAGACGATGAAATGCTTTGTAGATCTTAAAGAGGATATTCCAACGAATGAAAAAGATTGGAACGATGTCTGGAAGAAACAAGTGAGTGAACAACAGGCAAAAGAAACAGCTCAACCAAAGAAAATGAAACCAATTAAAGAGGTGGAGAGAAGTGTCTAATCTACCAGCCATGCCAAACATATTACAAATTTTGATTTATGGTTTTATCCTTTATGTTCTTTTTCGTATTTGTAAATTTATGTACCGGAAGATCCAGGAGCGAAGAATATTAAAGCGAATGGCTAAGTCCGGTATTCGCTATATAGACAAAATGGACGGACATCAATTCGAAATATACCTAAAAGCTCTCTTTCGAGAGCTTGGTTACTCCCCGATGGTTACGAGACAGTCTCATGATTTTGGAGCCGATCTTGTATTAAAAGGTAAGAAGCGTATTGTGATCCAGGCAAAACGCTACGGGATGAAAAATAGAGTCGGCATCAGTGCAGTACAGGAGATATATGCAGCACAAGCCTATTACAAGGCACATGAGGGCTGGGTTGTAACAAACAGTGTGTATACAAGACAAGCAAAAGAATTAGCGGAGGCTTGCAATGTAAAACTCATAGATCGTGTAGAACTTCAAAAATTAATAAATAAAATCAACCCGGAGCATTCGGCTGAAGATGTGTATCAAGGGGTAACACCTGCAGAACGGAAATGTCCAACATGTAAAAGTCATTTAGTCGTTAGAAATTCGAATACAACAGGAAATAAGTTTTTCGGCTGTTCTCAATATCCTACCTGTACACATACAGAACCAGTAAATAAATGAGCTGTGATGAAAATCCGGCTCTTTTTTCATTTATTTAAAGAATACGTGAAAAAAATCAGTTTAAATAAAAAATGACTCTTCAGATTTGATTGTATGGGATTTTGATGTAATCGTTAATACAATAAGTCGTATTTTCATAAAAATTCATGTAAAGGGGAAAACGGACTTTACATGCGCTTTAATTATCAATTTAAAACAAAGTTGTACTGTTTATAAAAAAGTCATACCATTTTGAGGAGAGTTTAACCGTTTATAAAAAAGATGAACTGAAATAATCTAATCATAACCTGGAAAATTATACCCAAAACTAGGAATTAACAATTAAAATTATGATAGAATCTATATATATGGGAAAGGTGGGAGATTATGAGAAAACGTTCATTGTTAGGAAAAATATTACTTTTTTTTCGGGCCGATTTTATTTGTTTTGGGACTAATTATGCTAAATGTGATTACAGATATTATACAGTTTGAAAATACAAATAAAGTATTATCATTTAGTGTTCTTATTGCTGGAATAGCTTGTTTCATTGCGTCTAACTTTTTTAAAGAGCGTAAAGTATAAAAAGGGTTCATTAATGAAAAATGAGGCAACGTCCATAGTTAGAATTTCAAACGGAAAAATGTAGGAGAGTAGAATAATGAAAAAAATTGTTAAAGTAATTGGATTTTTTCTTTTTGGTCTACTATTAATGGTAGGCTGTACAAAAGGAAATAAAGTTTCTAGCGCAGATCTTTCTGATGATATTAATAAATTTGTACGTAGTAATGGTTTTATAAACTATAATGCTGTAGTTTCTAAGTTTAGTGAGAATGATGTTGGTCATATCTTTCCTTATTCCTCTATATCTACAAAGAAATTGCAGGAAAATAGATATGAGACCGTAATAGAAGGAATTATTGATGATAAAAAAGAAGAACCGTATGGAAAATATTTAACACTTACTATAAGTGCTAAGCCAGATGAAAAAGGACATTTAAATTTAGATGAATTCACAACTAAAGATGAATTTAATGATTGGTTTAAGATTCTAAAGGTAGAAAAAAATAAAAAGAATTATGATATATTGACGAATAAGTATAAAGATAAAGTTGACATAGGGTCTATATTACCAGAAGACATATCAGCAGAGAATCCAATCCATAAGAATACTATGTATAAAAATATCGAAAAGTATTATGAAATTCCTAATCAGACGGAAGAACTTTCAGAAAGTTATGCAGAGTCATCAGGCATAACGGAACAACTCCGCAACGGTTTTCAAGAACTTGGTACTATGAATCAACAAGTTAAAGAGGGCTTATCTTCAAAAATTAATGAAAATTTTTCAAAAGAAGAATTAGGAAAATTAAAATACACACAAACAGCGCGTATATCTAAAAATTATTATATTGTATTACTTTCAGAAAATGCTGTTGATAATATAGAAGATGTAAAAGCAATTATAATTTTTAAAGATACCGATCCCAAAGATACAACATTATTGTCTTTAGAGTTTATTGATTTGAAGAAAAAATAATAGCTTTATAGCACTATTTAAAGAAGAGGGAAGGAATTATTTTTATGTTATTTATTTGGAAAAGAAAAGGTCTTTTAGTTCCATTAGCCTTGTTTTTGGGGTATATACCTGTTATAGCTCTAGCGGGTATGAGTATGGATATGAATATTGAACAAGGAAGTTTGTTGAATAAATTAATTGGATTTGTAATGTTATTATTGATGTTTTTACCTGCTTTAATTAACTATCTTTTTACTAAATATTTTGTAAAAGATGAAGGTATTAAGATTGTGACTGATGAAGAAGGAAAACAATATAAAATTGACACTTATAGTAAATTTTTCTTTATAAGAAATTTTACTTGGACATTTATATTTTTAATATTTGAAATCATCATACTGATAAGATCCATTGTTAGTTCATACACCAATTAATCGTTATATAAGTTTTAAAACCTAGATTATGTAGAAAAAGAAGTTAGACAATAATTATAGAGTATTGTGGAGTAACTCAGGTAGAAAATGATTAAGCTTTTTTATAAAAACCAACTTAAATTTGCTAAAAAAGAATCCATTTTGATCAATCTTTTTTCAAGGTGGGTTCTTTTTATTTATTGAAAAATACCGGTTTGAGAGGGTGATTCTAATCAAACTTTATTTCAAAGCAACAACATGTACACATACAGAACCAATTAATACATGAGCTGTGTGTTACTCATAAAGGAACTTGAGTAGAGATAAATACTGGGTTTTCCCACTATTTTGGGGCAGTGATACCCCATCTCAAAGTTCAAGTGAACAACGAAGTTAGGTGGACGAGATGGGAAAAACTCTTACCAATTAACATTTCTCTTTATGAACAATCTTTTCAATAATAAGAAAATGAAAGGGAGAGAAACATTATGTCAAAGCTATTACGTGAATTATCTAAACTAGATAGTGAGGTTCTACGTTCTGAAGCATTGGACCAGTTGAAAGTTACATCAGGTAAAATTATTGCTTGTGATCCCCTCATTTTTAATAAAAATCCTTTCCAACAAACAATTCAGCCAGGTACATATCCAATCGTTACTTGGTGGCATAAGAAAGATGGAATAATTGCTGGTGCTGAATTAAAATTATCGGAATCAAAAGTAATAGAATGGAAGATGGCAACAAAACCAGGACAAAATGTTAGTGAACTGGAAGAAGGATATATTTTTGGTTACCCAGTCGATACAGGATTAGGGTGCTTTGCGGATGTTGAAGCAATTAATAAGCTCGAGGAAATAGAAGGCAGGCTACAACGAGAGCTAGGGGAAGAATTTATTAGTTTGTATGATGATCTTATAGATGACGTACTAACAGAACATGATGATGATTGGGGAAATTGTGTGGTGTGTGAGGAGACAGGAAGTAATATCATTATGTTCCGTTCAGGTTATGGGGATGGATTTTATCCTTCCTATTGGGGAATCGATGAAGAAGGAAAACTTGTTTCACTTGTTACTGATTTCCAAGTATTACATGAGGAAGATTGAGGACAAAGTTAATAATGATATAGAAAGAGTTACTACTTTTTTCTTTTACATGGTGTGAAATAAAGATAACCTCCATTTAGTCTAATACTTTATTTTAATAAAAATTTTCTTCATGAAATGAAACTTAGTCATCAGTCTAAATCTTTATTTTATTAAATTAGAAAAATAAGAATAGGGAAATCTAATTAAGCCAACGATGCTCAGTCTAAAACATTTTTTAAAATGAACACTGTGATGAAAATCCGGCTCTTTTTTCATTTGTTTAAAGAATACATGAAAAAAATCAGTTTATCTAAAAAACGACTCTTCAGATTTGGTTGTATGGAATTTTGATGTACTTATCAATATAACAGTCGTATTTGTTATAAAAACGCATGTAAAGGGAGAAACGGACTTTATATGCGTTTTTAAGTTTTTTAGCGAAAATAAAAAGGGTAGCCATTATTTACGACTTAACCCTTTGTCTACGATCTGACGAATTGCTTCGTTTCGATTCTTCAGCTTATTTTCATGCCAATAATTTTCTATTTGTTCTACTTGTTCTTTTGTAAAAGTAACTAAAATTTGAGTGTACTTGTCTTTATTAACAGCCATATTACAACCTCCTCTATAAAAAGAATTATAAGTTATATAACTTATATTGACAACTGGAAAAATGAGTAATAGAATAGTTATATAAGTTATATAACTTTATTGAGGAGGTTATTATATGGAACGGAAAGTTAAAAAGATGATGGCTGATCTTCAATTTATTATGAATCATGGTCAAATCAGTGTAGATTTTATGGATTTAGGATATAAAAGAATGCTTTTTAGTGCATTAGAAGCTACCGGAAAAAGGTTTAATGTGCATACCAATGAACATAATGAAACAACCTTGTTCTTAGAGTTAGTTTAGTAAATTTACGCAATGAGGAGCTGTTAATGATGGAGCAGTTAACTATTTTTGACGTAATGGATGAAACTAAAAATAAGCTTTATGAGGTATTAGAGGAAAATGGATTAAATTATAAAATTCATAAATACTATTTATATTCGAATTATGAGGGAGCTGTTCAATATTATTATATAAGAACAACTGATAATACAATTATTGATTTGTGTATCTCTGATTTTCCAGAAATCTTCGCTGTCCATGAAGGATTTAGCGATAAACAAATTAGAAAGATTTACAACTGGAACTTATAAGCTATATAAATAACAAATTTAATTATTGGAGGAATGAAAAATGAAAATTGGTGTATCTGAGTGGAAAGCGTTGAAAAAAGAGACAAAGTTAAAGCTATTGCGCTATGCGATGTTAGAAAGCAAATATAAATATGCAAAATAAAAGCTCTTCATTTGCAAAAGCAAACAAAGAGCAAAGTCATGAGTGACCGTCGAGAAAAGAAATTGGCAGGTTTCTTTCCTCTATATTTTAACATATAAAAAGATATCAAGAAAAGGGGCATGTAGAATGGAAGAAGGTCGTATTTCCTTTCAGCAAGGGTTTAAAGAATTTCTTATTATGATGGTCTGTTTTTGGCTCATTATGTTTCTCATGTATGGTGAAAGCCTGTTACAATAGTCAAGAATAGCTTGGGTACAAATTGATAATGAAATGGGGAAAGATGCTGGATGAAAGCCACCGGAGTGACTAGAAAAGTAGATGGATTAGGGCGTGTAGTAATTCCAATGGAACTTAGAAATACGCTTGGTATTAAAGAAAAAACACCATTAGAGATTTTTGTAGAAGGTGAAGACATTGTTTTACAGAAGTATCAGCCTGGTGCTGTTTGTGCATTAACAGGAGAAATTTCAAATCGTAACATAGAATTAGCAAATGGTAAGATAACATTAAGTCCAGAAGGTGCAGAACTATTACTAAAAGAAGTAGAAAATTATCTTGTAAAATAAGTGCTCCTTTTAAGGGGCTTTTTTAATTAGGGAAACATAAAATTTCACGTACCGTATTGTTTAATAAAAACCAAAAACATAATCAATAGTCTACATTTAATTATCCTTCCAATAAATCCGCTTAATGGATTCGATATTGTCTGTCTTGGATATTATTTTATGTGAAATGGATATTATATTTTTATTTTGGATAAATTTCTTGCGAAATATGTACCTAGAGCCGTATTTAAATTTAAATGTGATACGATAATTGTATATATGCATTTAAATGGTAAAAGGGGATGAGTGTTGATGAAAAACCATATAAAAGTAAATGGAAAACTCCTTCAGACAAATAAAAAGTGGTCACATCTCCGGCAAAAGCAAAAAGATCATATTTCTAATTGGTTACGTAGGGAATACATACAGTTTGTAAGAACTCATCATCGAAGACCTAAAAAATACGAACATGATGAGATTCTTCATGAAGTGATGAATCAAATACAGGAACGTGAAATTTGGATTCCATATAGTGAAGTGAAAAAATACTATGTAAGCAAAATAGGAAAATGGTTTAGAAAAATAGAAGGTGAATGGGAAATACAAATAGACAACAATTAGATGCAGCAAGCATTAAAAGAAAAGTAGATACAAATAGGGGGCGTATTTCATGTATAAATTACAAGAAGATATGTATGAACAATTGAAAGAAAGAAAAGGGGAAGTTACTGTATTTTTAATGAATGGCGTTCCAATACGTGGGCAAATCCTTGCAATGGATAAATTTACGGTTCTTATGATGGTTCATGGAAAGCAACAACTAGTCTACAAGCAAGCAATCTCCACAATTCTTACGTAATTCTTTTTCCTTTTTCGAGTGAAGAAAATTCTTGAAGTATAAAAGGTGGAAGAGAAATTATGCTAAGGGATAAAATCAAAAATGATATATATTTTAACAAATTTATCAATTATGAGGAAAAGCGAATAGAAAAGTTTTTATTGTTGGTTGAAAAGGTTATTGAGGAAAGAGGCAAAGATGATAAAGGTGTAAAGAATGGATATATAGCGTTGCAAGGTTATCATTTCAATAAATTAAGGGCAATGTACTCTGCGGGCTGCTCTATTCAAACTATTCGTGATTTTTTACCTGAAGTAATAGATATAATGGAAAAAGTATGGAATAAAGATAGTGGATATATACGTATGTTATGGGTGACATCTATAGCAGTAATGCTAAATATTGAAGATAAAGAATTTAATAGACTAATAGCAATGGTAAGGAAAGAAGGGTTAAATGATTACTTGATTAATTATTTTATTGCTTTTAGAAATGGTGAGCCATCAGATTTTTATGAGCAGAGTGAGTTTTATGTAAAAGACCCATATTTAAAATTAAAAGAAGTAATTGAGAGTAATAAAATTTCACAAGAGAATTCTATAAGAAATTTAGAGGAATATATAAAAGAGTATTGGTATGAGGGACATTCAGAGGAAGCATGGTATAATGCACATGAAAATAAACATGACATTTATAGTGGTTACTGGAGTTTTGAAAGTGGAGCAATCGCAAAAATTTTAAAATTAGATGACTCAACCTTGAAAGATACTTCGTACTACCCTTATGATATGGTGCATTACCAAGAAAAATAAATGTAAGAATCCACAGTGATAAACTTTTACACTGTGGATTTTTTTTGTCCATTTAATCGTTTTATTAAGGGGTGAAAAAAGTTCATTTTGTTAATCCAATAGGTAAACATGGTGATATAGGTTCTACTACAGCACATAATGGGGTTCAGCCGAGATACGTGTAAAACTAGGTCATAGTAATACATTTTTTACCAAACGTTGTTTATCGGTGATATTTGTAACATAAACGTTCGTTTTTGTTACGTTTTGTATTTGGAAATAAGAAATATCCTAACCGTTGAACTAGCTGTAACAAAATACTGTATCAATAATAATCCGTAAACATTATTATTAAAATACCTTTTTGTTACACGATAATCAGATAATGGAAATAAAATACAGCCTATGACCCAAAATTACATGTATCTCGGCTGAACCCCTAAATAAAAACAAGTAAGAAAGTGGAGTGCAATTTATCTAAGAATATAGAATTTCTAACAAAAATTCTATATTATGTTATATAATGATGTTAACAAACCATATTTTAGGAATTACCCCGATTGTGTAGAATGTATATTTTGTTTTGATGAGCTAAAATATTTAGCTAAAAGAACTTGTAGCGGGGCCTGTTACAAGTTCTTTTATTTTATTTGGAGAATTACTTTTCATTAAATGAAAATACGAAAAAAAAAGAGGGATTTCCTTTAAGGACAAAAAATGAGCTTATATTTGTTTATTTATTTTATGTTACAGTTCCATATGTTAGTCAATTACAATACTGTTAAGAAGGAGTATACATAATGAAAGCAAAGAAACTTATAACGTTAGCACTTCCAATTATGTTGATGGGAGGTTGTGCTACAGATAAAACAGAGACGAAAGCAAAAGATAAAGTAGAAGCTAAGTCAGAGACGAAGGAAAAGGTAGTAAAGGAAAAGATGTCGAAAGAAGACTACCCTGACCACATGTATAAGTTAAAAAGTGATTTAGAGTACGAACTGAATAACTTTATGCAATTAGCGGCTCAAACGAAAGATAAGAGCAATGACATTCATAAATTAAACAAAGAACTGTATGAAAAAGAAACTGAAATACAAGGTATCATATCTAAATTCCATAAGATTGAACCACCAAAAGAGTTTGAGAAAGAACATGAGACAATCTTAAAAGGAGTAGACTGTTATAGTGAATCCTTTACACTCATAGTTAAGTCAGCAAAAAGTAATTCTATAACGAAAGAAAAGACACAGAAGTCAAAAGACTTAGTACTAAAAGGTAATGATTATATAAATGAGGGGTATGGCGACACACTATCTGATGCATTAACAAAAGCATCAGCGAAGAAATTAGAGGAACAGCAAAAGAATGAGAAACCTTCAGAGTTCCCGAAAGACAGTAAAGAGTTTGTAGGTGAATGGGGTCACATCGAAGGTTCTGAATTTGTTAAGGCATTAGACTTTAAAGAAGATGGTACATATACGATTTTCGATGATAAAGGTAAAACATCATTCGAAGACAATCATATGACAGGTAGATGGTCTTACAAACCAGACTCGAAACAATTCACAATGACTATTGGTGAGTATGTAAAAGACGGTCAAAAGATGGATACAAGTCAATTAAACGGGTCAGTAGACTATACGCTAGAAATCTTCTTTGAGGGTTACTTAAACATGGTAGACGGAAAAGGTAACAGAATAGATGTACAAAAACGTAAATAATATAGTATAAGCCATTATAAAGGTACTTGGAACAGAACGAAGTAATGTAAACAATAGGTTGTAACAGGTTACTGGTCAAAAGGTAGCCTGTTTACATACAAGAAACAATATATTAAAGGGTATTCAAAATGAAAGCAAAGAAACAAGGATCACAAACAAAGGGGTATATAACAATGAAACGGAAACTATTAGCAGTAGCGTTACCAATTATGTTAGTAGCAGGGGTAGGATGTTCAAATAAAGACGTTGCAGAAGATAAGAAGACTGATAGTCTGCAAGTAGCGGAAGCGGATAGTCAAGAAGTATCAAAAGGAAAAGAAAAATCAGACAATCAAAAAGTGTCAGAAACTAAAGCAGAGAAAGAGTACAAGGGTAAATTAAACGCTTTACTAGAAGACCTAACGAAACAAGCATTAGAATTAAGTGATGTCTTAAATAACGACAAGACAGTACATGATAAAGCACCTGAATACATAGAGAAGTCTGAACATCTGAAAAAGACAGCAGATAAGTTAATCGAATTAGACCCTGGCGAGAAGTATGCAGACGTACAAAACACT
This sequence comes from Bacillus sp. 05T21, assembly GCF_056396785.1. Taxonomy (NCBI): domain Bacteria; kingdom Bacillati; phylum Bacillota; class Bacilli; order Caryophanales; family Bacillaceae; genus Bacillus; species Bacillus sp. 05T21. The sequence continues at coordinate 53,068 of NZ_JBFTMD010000042.1, forward strand.
GTAAAAGACGCTATGTATGAAGCAAAGGCTGGTACGCTTTTAATAGCGCAAGGATTAAACTTGAAAGCCGAGGATTTAGTTCAGAAAGGTTCAGAAAAAATGGAGAAAGTTTCTAAATTACTACTTGAAGTAGATAAAAAGTTGAAAGCGCTAAAATAAAAGAGGGGGTATAACACATACCCATCAAGCTAAGATTTTAAAGTACCCCCTAAATGGAAATTTTGTGTTTTTATAGCATCGAGGTTTATTTTTCTCTTTTTGGGGTCCCTCCACATGCCCATCAACTTAAAAATATTAATTACCTCCAAGTGTAAAAAAACAATATTTTTATCTGTTAGTTTGATGGACATGTGACTGAACCCCTAATACTTTACTTTAATAATGACTCTTTTCATGAAATAAAACTCAGTTATCAGTCTAA
>NZ_JBFTMD010000043.1:0-23986 GCF_056396785.1 Bacillus sp. 05T21
CTGCAAAGCGCTTTTTCAAGAAAGCTTTGCGGTCTTTTCATGTTTCAAAGCCCCGTGTTATCACAGTAGACAAGAACCCAGCCTATCCTATGGCAATTGAAGAGTTGAAGAAAGAGAAAAAGATGCCCGTAGGCATCCAAATAAGGCAGGTGAAATATCTTAATAACATTGTGGAACAAGACCACCGGTTTATTAAAAGACGAGTTCGTTCTATGTTAGGATTGAAGTCTTTTCGTACAGCTACATCCATTCTTTCAGGAATAGAAGCGATGCATATCATTAAAAAAGGCCAACTTATTTTACGGAACAAGTCTGTCCAAAATGAAATAAAGTTTATTCATCAACTATTCGGAATGGCTGGATAAGAATAGATTCCATTAGGAATCTATATACCTCTTTCGAATAAATGAAATCTTTGCACCAGAATCGAAAAAAGCCCCTAGTAGGGCTTCTTATTCTATATTAAGATTCTTAGTCACAGCATAAATATTTCCTGCTATTTAATTAAATAAGTATTCGCTTTTCCATTCAGGGTTCTTTCTATGCTCTTCATTATAATCAAGAAGGCACTCTTTCATTATTTTTGTATCTCTCGGTAACCTTTTTTCTAACTTTGACCATCCGTCGAAGATCATTTTGTTTGGCAAAGGAAACACAAATCCTGTAATACAATCCCAAAAGGCATCCCAATTTTCCCCGTAAAAATCAGGAAACTCAAGTTTCTCTTTAAGCAGTAAATGCAACTCTTTTGCATTATAAATGTTGCTTACATCTATGACCATAATTGATTCATGTTTATTACTCAATTTATACACCCCATTAACATATTAGGCTTATATTTTATCATTTTTTTACAATATATCACTTAAACATTTAAACAATCTTATTGAACAGGATCATAGGCATGTAAAGAAGCATTTTGTCAAATCCGCAGAATTTCAAAATCTTCRTCATGCTTCACGTACKATWAAAGGTATYGAGACCATTCATGCCCTATATAAACAAAGGCGAAGTCTKCRAAGAGACTCCGCCTTTTCAACGTACAATGAACTTCAACAATTACTAGCTACTTCCTAGACATTGTTCCTCATTTACCAACCTGTTTATGATTTTTTCAAACTTTGCAACAGAGCCTGTATATCTATATGCTTCGCTTATATAAATCATAAGGGATTGTTTGCATGTTGACTTTGGTTTTATGTACAATATAGGTAAAGATATAGTCTGAAACAGGAAGAGGAAAAACATATCCAATTCATTAGTAAATTTACGTATCGATTTTGCATTTAAGCAGTTATTTGGCACAAATGGGAATGAAGATATTTTAGTTGCCTTTTTAAATGCAATATTAAAAGATTCTTTAGAGTCACCTATTGTTTCCCTACAATTAGAAGATCCACATTTGCATCGAGAATATGAAGAAGATAAATTATCGATTTTAGATATTTCGGCTACATTAAATACAGGAACAAAGGTAAATGTGGAAATACAATTGAATAACAATCACGATATGATCAAACGAAGCTTGTATTATTGGGGAAGGTTATACACCTCTCAATTGCAAAAAGGAATGCCTTATAGCTCACTTCATAAAACGATTACCATTAACTTGTTAAATTTTGTGATGTTTCCAGAATATGAAGCGTTTCATACAACAGGAATCCTTTGGAATCAGCAACAACAAAAGTTATTAAGTGACGATATAGAAGTTCATATTGTAGAGATTCCAAAGTTACTACAGCAATGGCGCGAAGAGAAAGTTAATCCGTGGGAAGATTCGTTTGTTCGTTGGTTATTATTATTACCAGCGAATGAAGATGAGTATCTCACACAAACATTGGAGGACATTGCCATGAACCAAGATCCGATTTTACAAAAAGCAATGAATAAGTGGGAACGTATGAGTCAAGATTCTTCTTTCCGTCAAGCATATGAAGCAAGAGAAAAGGCCTTAATGGATGAGGCTGCAAAGTTTGCTCATGCTCGTAATGAGGGGAAAAAAGAAGGAATTCAAGAAGGGGTTCAGCAAGGAAAAATACAGATGATTAAAGGGATGCATGAACTTGGTGTACCACTTGAAACGATTGCTAAAGCCAGTAAATTAGTCATAGCTGAGGTTGAACGTATTTTAGAACAAAAATAATCAGCAACAACAAAAGAACCTATTAATTGGGTTCTTTTGTTGAGCTATTTATCAACTAGTGGTAGCACCAATTAGATATTTACGGGTAGTGCTATAACCGTATAATATGACACTTAACTTTATTTTCTTATTAGGGTCACCATACATGCCCATCAATTCAAGAGATTTTAATACTCTCAAATACAAAAAATGGGTTCTGGTGCAAAGCTTTCTTGAAAAAACGCTCTGCAGCCCTTAGGATCTCTTGTTTTGCTTACATGAAAATCAATTGTATTTCCTTTTGAATCAACAGCACGATATAGGTACATCCATTGACCTTTGACTTTGACATACGTCTCATCGACTCGCCAAGGATCATTGGTTGATTTAAGATGATGTCGTACTCGCTTATCTAATTCGGGACCAACCCATCGCTTGATAGTTGTATGAGCAATGGAGACCCCTCTTTCCTCCATCATTTCCACCAGGTTACGGAAGCTCAAATTGTACCGTAGGTACCACCTTACTGTTAATAAGATTAGTTCAGGCTGATAATGCTTCCATTTGAACAAATTTTCCTTTTCCATACCGATCACACACCTTTTGTAGAGTAGTAATATCAATATGCCCAAGTTTAGGAGATTAATTGCAAGAATTTTGCACCAGAACCTATAGAACATTGCAACAAAAAGAGAACCACTAAAAGTACAGTGGTTCTCTTTTAATTGGTATCTTCCTAATGTGATGAAGGTTTTAGCTTTTATACAACATATGTTGATTAATTTTATCTCGGATTGCGCTTGCAATAAATTCTTCAATAGAACTGTTCGTTTCATTTACAATCTTTGTCATTGTATGGTATTCATTGCTTGTAATCGTTACTGACTTAGTAACGCTGCTGCTATCTAAATACACGCTATTATTAACACGTCTTGTTAATTTTCCTTCTATTATATACGGGCTTAAACAATCAATCCATTCTACCTGCATTTGCATTGGTAATTGAATAATAGATTGACGAACATCAAAATACCAGAATCCATCTTCTTCAGAAACCTTTATATTTCGTGGTGATACATACTGTAATACCAAATCAATTAATTGAAAAATTTCACTACGTAATTGATCCGATTTAGGAAAACGAAATTTCACAAACTTTTGATGATGGCTTCTTGGTTTATCGGATAGAACATACGAAGGTTCATACCCCATTTTTAGTGCATCTTCTAGTGTCATATTGTTTCCAAACTCATCAATAAGAATAATATCCCCACGCTTCGGAATGGATATAATGCGTGCTAATTTATTGCCCTGCATAAATTTTTGGAACAATACTACATTATGCTTTTGTGAGAATGTATAGAGAGTATTTGTCTGATCCAATTGCTGTACCAATTCGTGTATTTTTTCCTCTTTTACAAATTTCGTTTCACGATTACGATGTTTCTGTATAGTACAAGTCAAATCCCCTTCTTCAATCCACTTTTCAAGCTGATACATACTTACATTATAATCTTTGGTTGCTTGATATAAGGTAATTCCTTCTATTTCACGTTCTTCTTTCAATTTTTCTATATCTTCTCGCTTAAATAAAAAACTACCATCTAAACGCCAGGTATCTCTATTAATTGGATTTAATTGGCCTTGCTTCATAAGAGTACTGAAAATGAAGCTACTAATTTCTAAATAAGCCTTTACTTCATTCGTATTCATTTCTTGCATTTCAAACATTTTCTTTCCTCCTACGAGTATGCTTCTTTTATGTGAAATTTATAATATTATTATGTAAAGTTAAATTACTAAAATATATAATTTGAATTAATTATAACACAATTAACACTTAATTTATTTTTAAAAATATGTAAAATGCAACTATGTTTTCTAATTAAATTATCTTTTATATAATTAAAAATTATATAAAAGATAATATTAAAAATTAATTTAAGTATAACCATAGAAAATGTGAGATTTTCTATGGTTATATAACACTTTCATTTTTATAAAATTTAATTTTGATATGTAAATAATTTTGAATGTAATTCAGTTATAATAATAGATACAAAAGAAATTAATAAGGAGTTGAATGACAATGAAATTTGAATTGATTACTATTCATAGTGAAACTTCTTTAGAAAATATAGAGAAACAAAAACAAAATTTCGCAAACATAATTGCATTATGGAATCGTGATTATATAAATGAAGCTGAATTTAAAAAGGAAAATAACGAAAGAGAAGATTCATATACATATGAGGGATTTTCAGATGAAGAAATATTGTACTACTACTTAAATCGGCAAACACATTTTGACCAAGAAAAACGTATAAAGGATGCATCCAGGACTCTATATGCACGTGATCTAAGCCACTTCTATTTTTTCATCAAACAAAGCACAGAATTTCTGCAGCAAGATGTTAAAGATTATGTAATTGGCCAAGTTTGGAGGAACTTAAGAAAACGACATATCCGAAACTACCAAAAGTGGTTATCCCAGGAGGCAATCTCCTATCAATCAAAAGAAAAGTACAAAGCATCTACGATTAGTAGAAAACTTGGTGTAATCCGCTCTTACTTGAAATGGTTGTATGAAATTCAATATATCCAGGAACCTCTTCATGTAGAGATTCTAAGTACGACCGTTAATAAACAACATAAACCAAAACGCGAGTTATCATATGAGGAAGTGAAGCATCTGCTTCATTACTATAAGGACAATGAAATCAATTACGCTTTATTATCGGTCCTGGCTACTACGGGATTACGTGTTGCAGAAGTCGCTCATGCCAAATGGGAAGATCTTGAGTATGACGCTATACGTGGACGTTACTATTTAACAGTTGATACAAAGGGAGATAATGAACGTATTGTTTCTATTAATAAGGACATTTTTAATCGTATTGTTGCATTTCGAATCCGGAGAAGGTTACCTGTAAACATTGGGACTAAAAATGGTGGGACTATATTTCAAACAAAGAACCATACTGCTTATAGAGAGAATTACTTGTCACAATATATTTCTAAAATTATTAAGGATACCAAGTTACTTTTTACAGAGAATATACGAATTACCCCTCACTTCTTTAGACATTTTTATGTACAGTACTTATATGATTATAAGGGGCTAGCACCTCATGTCATAGCAGCTGCAGTTGGTCATAAAAATGATAGAACTACAAAAGAAAATTACTTGAAGCAAAGACTTACAAAGGATAATGATGTAGGAAATTTAATTGGTGATGATGAATTTTAATATGTAATTAATACACATTAAATTAGAGATAGGACAAGGTCAAACGAATATCCTTGTCCGTTTGAATTGTTTTAAATATTTATACTGAATAGACTTCAATTTTTGTAGGATTAGAAAAGCGGCGTTCTAATTCTTTTTTGATTTTTTCAATCGCAAAGAAAGCTGAAGATGCATATACAGTAATCACTTTTTTTATAAAAGTATTACCTGTTATTAAAATGTATCTTACTGAATATGATGAAATCATACTCTCACCCTTTCATATATCTATTGTGTTTAAGATATATGCCGATAGGTGTGGATATATTCTCAAAAAATATAAAGTGATATTGTGAGCAGAATGAAAAATATCAAAAAGTTGATTTAGAAAAAGCACTGCCAAAGTCTTCAGCAATGCCTTTCGATTAGACGTACTAGGATAATGAGCGTCTACTTTCTTCTATACGTTTGCTCATGAATAGAATACAAATTTGTATTTAACATAGGTTCTGTATGTACTTTTTTAGCATAATATCGATATAATTCTATCTCTCTATCAAATTTAAAGTTTCACTTCGAAGTGTACTATTATCTTTAAATATTCCTTTATATGACGAAGTTATAGTCATTGAACCAGGTTTTTTCACACCTCTCATGGTCATACACATATGCTCAGCTTCAATTACTACAATTACTCCTTTTGGCTCTAAAGTTTCAAAAATTACATTTGCTAATTCATTGGTTATTCTTTCCTGCAACTGTGGTCTTTTGCATATGGTTTCTAAAGCTCTAGCTAATTTGCTTAACCCAGTTACTTTTCCATTATTAGGAATATAACCTATGTGGGCCCTTCCAAAAAAAGGTACCAAATGATGTTCACACATAGAATAGAACGGAATTTCTTTAACTAATACCAATTCTTCATGATTTTCATTAAATATTTTTAACAAATGTTCAGAAGGGTTTTGACCTAAACCTTGAAAAACTTCCTTATACATTTTTGCTACTCGCTTTGGGGTTTCCAAAATACCTTCCCTATTAATATCTTCTCCAATTGCTTCAAGAATCATTTTTACTGCTACTTCAATTTTGTCAGTATCTATTTCTACACTTTGGATTGTTTTTAAGCTCATATATTATTTCCACCTTATCAAATTATTCATAAAATGCTCTTATTTATACGCCTCGTTTATTTCCCCATACTAAAGCATGAAGTTGAGGTAATACTTTTGCATCATTCATTTCTTTACACTGTGCAGCTTTTTCAATCAACCGTTCATATTTTTGTAATAAGTTTTTAATAAGCGCTGCATCATCCACCGTTTTCGTATCATCGTTCCCAACTTGTAAGAAAAATGGTACTTGCGGATATCGCTTGTGCACCTTTACTGCATATTCAAAATCGTAATCTTCAAATACAACTACTTTTAAACTAAAATCTTTTCTTTCTAATTTATGAATAACAGAATCTAGCATCGTAAAATCTGTTTTCATCTTCGAACTTGGTGGTTTAGGCGAAATTGTCACTTCTTCAATTTGAAGTAACCATTCTTGCCACTTACTCCCTTGCGTCTCAATCGCTGTACGAATTCCATTCTCTTTTAATACAGTAAGAAGAAACTGAATATTTTTCAGCAAAACGGGATTCCCACCTGAAATTGTAACGTGAGAAAAATTTTCTCCACCAATTTCAACAAGTTCATTCCAAATTTCTTCTGGCGCCATTTGTCTAACTTGTTCTTTTGCTGAGCCATCCCATGTAAAGGCTGAATCGCACCAAGAGCAGCTATAGTCACAACCTGCTGTGCGAATGAACATCGTTTTTTGTCCGATAACCATACCTTCTCCTTGAATGGTTGGGCCAAATATCTCCAACACAGGAATCTTACTCATCGAGTATCCACTCCCGTCTTACTTCTGCATAACTCGTTGGTGTTTCAAAGAGACGTACGAATTCGACACGAGCTCCTTTATATTCTTCTGCTCGATTCCCTTTTGTTAATGCTTCCGCCATCTTTTCATAAATCCAAACAACCATATTTTCCGCAGTCGTATTCATCACTGGTAATGTCTCATTTAAATAGCGATGATCCAAATAAATCTCTATTTCGTTTTTCCAAATTTCTTTTATATCTCCAAAGTCAATTGCAAGTCCAATGTCATTTACATATCCACTAATACCAAATACAACTTTGTATGTATGACCATGTAAATTTTTGCATTTCCCTTCATAACAGTGCAAATGGTGTGCTGCATCAAATGTAAATTCCTTGCTGACCATTACTCTTTTATTATGGTATTTTAATTGCTCACGCTGAATATCCTTGTCCATTTTTTGTAAATTTTCTACAATGCGAAATCCGAAAAAGTTTTCCATTATTCATTCCCTCCTTCACGTTCTTGTAGGTACGTATCTAATCCTGTTTTACGAAGTTGACATGCTAGACATTCATCGCAACCATCACCAATGATTCCGTTATAACAAGTTAATGTTTTTTCTCTAACAAACTCGAATGCTCCAAGTTCATCAGATAATTTCCACGTCTCTGCTTTATCAATCCACATAAGTGGTGTGTGAATGACAAACGGATAATCCATGGATAAATTTAATGTAACGTTTAACGATTTTACAAACACGTCACGGCAATCTGGATAACCACTAAAATCAGTTTCACATACACCTGTTACGATATGGTGTGCTCCAACTTGTTTTGCTAATACAGCAGCAAATGATAAAAATAGTAAATTTCGCCCATCTACAAATGTTGATGGCAATTCACCTTCTTCATGTGTAATCTCCATATCCGTTCTCGTTAACGCATTTGGAGCAAGTTGATTTAATAAACTCATATCTAGTACTGTATGTTTAATTCCTAACTCTTTCGCGATTTCCGCTGCACAATCAATTTCTAACTTATGACGTTGATTGTAGTTAAATGTTACAGCTTCCACCTCCGCAAACTGTTGCATTGCCCAAAATAAACATGTTGTGCTATCTTGTCCACCACTAAAAACAACTATTGCTTTATCATTAGAGTACATTTTATTCTCCCCTTAACTACTTGCACTGTTATAATATCTTAAGGCAAACTTCCAAAAATAAATTGAAATAATAAAAAATCCAATAGAATAACCCATTAACACGAATACATCGTTTAGTTCTAATCGACCAATTAAAGCATAAGTTGGAATATTACTAACAATAACAATAGGAAAAACAAATAAAAAAACAAATCGACTTATTCCTTTATATAAGGAAGATGGGTATCTAAGTAATGTCATAGTACCAAGAAATAACTCATGCATACCTTCAACTTTGGTTAACCATATAGATAAAGTCATTACAATAAACCACAGAGAATACGAGAGTATAATCCCTAAAAACAATAGACCCAAGAAAGAAAATCCATTTACAATACTAACACTCTCCCCCTTTTGTAATAATGAATAACTAATTAACAGTACGGCTGGTAAACAGTTCCCTAAATTCCCTAAATCAAGCTTTCTTAATGAAACTAGAAACTGACTATTAATAGGTTTAAACAATATCTGATCTAAACTTCCTTGGTTAACTAAACTCGGTATATACGGTAGATTATTAATAAAAAGAGTAAACATCAAAGATTTTATCAACTCACTTGTTCCAATTAACAAATAAATATCATTTGTATTCCAACCATTAATATTACCAAAACTATCAAATATACTATTAAAAAATACTAATGTAACAATGAACCAAACAACGCTATCTAATATATTTAAAAAAAAGTTAACTCTATACATCATAATATTACTTAAATTAATTTTAAGAATTGCTTTTAACATTTTTAAATATCTAATCATATTTATGCACCAACAGATTCATATTTATTTAACCCCTTCTTCCAAAGTACTCTAATAAGAACATAGAAAACTAAAGACCATATCACTTGTGAAATTAATCCATTTACAATTTCAGTGCCACTTAAATTTCCTAAATATACATTTACCGGAAAGTGAATTAAGTATGAAAAAGGTAAAAACTGAGTTATTGTATTTAACGGAGCTGGTAAAAATTCAAGCGGAATAAGCGATCCAGATAATAATTCTAATACTATATCTACAGTAAAGAAAAAGGATGATATCTCTACAAAGTAAAATGAGAAGAGGGATATCAAATAATAAATCATATAATATAGTATTAATGCTCCTACGATTGAAAGAATGAACAGGAAAGTATATTTTAAAGTAGGCAAAAGGAAATAATCCCTGTTCAGGAATATTATCGGTATTATTGGTATCACTGACATCAGTAAATGAATAATTTTGTTACCTAAATTATGACTAAACCAATATCCAAAATATGAAAATGGTTTTATAAGATATTTTGATAGTTCACCGGATTGTATTTCCTCATTTATCGACCAGTGCATTTCAGGAATTAGTAAAAGTTCAATTAACTTAGCAATTATTACATAAGTAATCATCATTTCAAGAGTATAACCTTGAATATTGCTTTGTGTTTCAAAGAGAGAATGCCACAATAGTATTAAAGCCACAAGCGGTATTAAACCAAAAATCATATATAATACAACATTCATACGATACTGAAAAACCGCTTGAAATGAAAGCATCATTGGTTTTAAATACTTCTTCATACTGTTATTTTCACTCCAGTCGATTCCATTGAATAAATATCTTCAATGAGGTCTTGTGATGACATTTCAGTCAAATTGTAGTCAATAACATTGAATTCTTTTAATATGCTAGATATGGTCTCGTTCACTAACTTATCTTGAACTTTTATTGTTACACTAAATTTATCCGACTCTTTAACTTCTCCATATTTCTTAAGATCTTGAGAATTTATTTCATTTTCAAAGCTAAGATATATATATTTATAACTCTTAATTTCTTCTTTTATTTTTTTGAAATTGTTATTAAAAACAACTTCTCCATTCTTCAATATTATTAATTCTTCACATAACTCATATATATCCGGGAAATAATGGCTAGTTATTACAACTGTTGTATTTCTTTCTTTGCAATAATTCTTGAGAAAATTTCTAATATTCTTTTGAGCAAGAAAATCCAATCCAATAGTCGGTTCATCTAAAAATAATATTTTAGGTGAGTGTAAGATTGAAGCAATTAACTCACATTTCATTCTCTCTCCTAACGATAGATTCCTTACTGGCGATTTAAGAATTTCTGATACCCCAAGATTTTTAGCTAATTCATCTACATTCTTTCTAAACTCTGTATCAGACAGTTCATATATTTCTTTATGTAATAAAAATGTTTCGTAAGGGGAAAGATCCCACCATAGCTGATTTTTTTGTCCTAAAACAACGCCAATTGACTTTAAATAATCTTTCTTCTTATCATGGGGGTTAAATCCATTTACCAAAATTCTCCCGGAAGTTGGTTTAATTAACCCAACCATTGCTTTCATTAAGGTAGACTTACCAGCACCATTCGCGCCAATAAGCCCTATTATTTTACCTTCTTTTATTTTGAATGACACATCACTTAAAGCAGTAACCTTGACCTTTTCTCTTTTAAATAAACTCTTGAAAGAGTTTATTAATCCTTCTTCAATTTTTACTCTTTCAAAAGTTTTTGATACATTTTCAATTTCAATGATATCCATCTTCTCTCTCCTTTTTACTACTTACTTACCACTCTAAAAACTTCTGCAAATTGTACTCCTGCCTGCATACCCCTATAAGAATTTAGCCCCAAAACTCCATCAACCAAATTTAATGTTTTAAGTTGGGATTCATATTTTTTAATTGATGCTTTTTTCAGTTCAATAAACCTGGTAATATCTTTTACAACCTGATAGTTTTTCATGGGAGTCCATACTTCATATTGTAAACACATCGGAGCACAATTCTCTTTTAAGAACCCTGATTGACACAGGAATATTGCTTCTGATACAACTTCATTTACTATTCGATGATCCCTATCACTTTCCATATCATGGGGGAAATAAATAAAATTAGGCTTATATTTTGAGATTTCGTGAATAATTTCTTCCACAAAATCTAAAGAATACACAAGTGATCTGTCTGGTTTCTTTAAAAATTTAACATTTCCTTTTTCTATCCCTAATGTATTACAAGCATTTATACACTCGTTCTCTCTATTTGAAATAATTTCATTTAAATCCCCTACACCTCCAGATAAATCTCCTTTTGTAATTATTATTACTTTTATATGTTCACCCTTACTAATAGCTTGAGCAATTGTTCCACCACAGCCAATGACTTCATCGTCATGGTGTGGCGCTATAACTAAATGTTTTTTTACTATATCCTTCATTCAGCATCACCTTTATTGAACAGGTAAATCATTTACCTATTATTTTAATTAAAAATTATTTACTCTGGAGTATACTAACTGGATACATTTTATTTCCACTAGAAAAATATATTTTTTTAAGAGGGTCTATTCACACTGTATATCATTAAAAGTTTCCCCTTGCTTCCTACATTCGTACACCATAAATTCACTATTCCTCCCAAAAGAATTTTTATTGTAATCACCATAAAAATTTTTTATATTGAATCCTTCTATTTCTAAGAGATACTGCATTTCGGATGGTAAAGTATATTTTGCAAGAAATCTAAATTTTTTTTCACTTAAAAAATTATCTGTTATGTCATAAACCTCAAAATAACAAGTGGTTTCAACTATTTGCTTATAATGATCTGCTTTTACGACATCCCATGATTTAACTTTATAATTTTTAAATTTCTCCCCTTTAATAGGACTATTTCCTCCATCACTCACTCTCTTAGAATAAGGAAGAATAGTTGGAGGTGTAATAATATCGAAAACAAAAATCCCGCCTTCTTTTAATAGTAATTTAATATTTCTAAGAGCTAATTTTTGTTGTGACGATGTAAGTAAATATTCAAATACACCACCAGACATAAATATAAAATCAAATTTTCTTTCAGACTTAAAATCTGTAGCAGAAGAAACCTTAAATTCTATTTTATCCTTAATATTTGGCATCTCATCTAACTTCTTACTGGCTTTTTCAATCATTCCTGCTGATATATCAACACTAGTTACATTAGCGCCTTTTTCAGCAAGAATAAAAGATAATCTACCAGTACCGCACCCCAAATCTAAAACTTCATCATTTGGTTTTACCAAACCACTGTAAAAATCAAAAATACCATCAGGTTCTGGGATGATAATGTCGTATAATTCAGAAATTCCGTCGTATTGTTGCTGCATTGTTTTCCTCCTTAATGTATTTCTTTTTTATATCCCCTATAAAAGGAAATCTGCCAAAATATGAGATAGAAAGCAGTTAAATAACCGTATTTTTTTTTGATATATTTATATGAGTTAATAATCGACCTCGTTTTATTTTTAGGTTCATAATAACCATTTTTTTTGTGTAAAACCCCACGTGCATGACCTACCCCATAATTAAATGAACTTTTCAAATCTTGCTTAATGCTTAACTCTGGATGAATAATTCTTGCATTATCATCATATAAAATCTTAAGACTTGCAGATTGAACTCTAATATCAAAATCATAATCCTCTGTCCAAGATAAATTCTCATCAAAATAATATCCATTTACCTTCGCTAAGATTCCTTTATTAAATGCCAATGGAGGTGAATATGCATTTTTTTTGCAAGTATGTATATGTCTTGCACGTGCAATGATTTTTCCAATTTTGCTGTTAAAGGAAAACATCACCCTTCCTTTAGCCAAAGATCCTGCATCTAATAATTTGAATAATTTATTGATGGTACCTGGCATAAAAACACAATCTGAATCCATAATTAACACATTATCTTTACTAGAAATTTCAATTCCATAATTATAAGCTTTTGCTAAATTAGGTGTAGGTAATTCCCCAATTACTGCATTGCTAGAATAGGCGATTTTTTTTACTTCTTCTGTTGCACCATTTAAGACAACGACAATCTCTACATTTTCATCAATACTTTTTAAACACTTTCCCAATCTGATATCGTTATAAGCTGGTATTACAATTGATAGATTCAACATATCTACTCACCTTATTTAAAGAATTATCCATACTACTCAAAACTTCATCTAAACAATAAAATTCTCCTGAATCCTTTAACTCGACTAATTTACTTTTATTATTTCTATATGTTTCTATATCTGGGGTTAAAAGAAAAGCAATTCCTAGATCCTTACAAATATCTTTAATTGCAGGAGCCATTGAATATTTTTTTACCGGTATACCATATTGTACTACTACATCGTATGAATTTGATTCTAGGTATCTCCTAATTCTTTGTATCAATTTATCCCTATATTCTTTCATTAATTCTTCATAAATTACTGGATCCTCAATATCTTCCATCCAATCGTACGCACAAAAAGTAGGATTCATTTGGTATTCATATGGTATAATTCCCGCATTTGATAAAATAATTGGATGAACCATTGGGTATTTATTTGTAACTTCTCTAATTTTTTTACCAATATATGAAAAGTCATATGGTTTAGCCCAAGAACAAACTTGTAAAAAAGCAATTCTTTTCCCCTGAGGCTTTTCGTAATAATCCCCACAAAAATAGTCCTGCCATGTATTGAACTCTTCATGATGAATATACTTTGAGCAAGCTCCTCGTTTAAAAACTGTTTCCTCTTTTATTAAATCTAATAGTATATATTCTGGGTAGTAAGGATAACTTTTTTTATTAAGTACCAAATCCTTTATCCCTTCATCCTGTAGATTAGAATAATTTCTATTTCTCAAAATCTCTCCTCCTTTATTTAAGAATCAAAAATGAACCTAATAAAAGGGCATCCATCTCTGATCCATAAAATGACCTAATAGCATCACTTGGGTTACATATAATTGGATCTTTTCCTACATTAAACGATGTATTCATAACTGCAGGAATTCCTGTTTTCTGGTAAAAGTTATAGATTGTTTCATAATAATCAGAATTCATATCCCTCGTAACTACTTGAGCCCTTGTTGATCCATCAACATGAACTATTGCTGGAACTAAATGATGTACCTCTTTTTTAACAGTAGAATTTAACAGCATATAAGGGTTATTTATTTTTTCTTCTAATACTACAGAAGCGTTTTCATCTATGATGCTAGGAGCCAATGGTCTCCATTGCTCTCTTTTCTTAATGGTATTTACTTTATTTAACATATCCCTACTCTGAGGGTTAGCTATTATGCTTCTATTTCCTAAAGCTCTAGGACCGAATTCCATCTTTCCAGAAAATCTTCCTATTATCTTATTCTGAATTAATAACTCAGAGCATTTATCATATTTATTAGAACCTAATTCTATATATGATAGATTATATTTTTTTAATATATTTAAGATACTAGAATCAGGAAATTCCGGACCAGAATATACATGATCTTCAGTGAACATAGGCGTTATACCATTTTCGGCAAGAAACCATGTAGCTGCTCCAATACTTACTCCACTATCTGAAGCACCTGGTTGAATGTACAAACTATCCACTTCTGGTAAATCAGCTATAATTCTATTCGCTATACAATTTAATGCTACTCCTCCCGAAAGACACAAATTATCTATTCCAGTTAGATTAATAGCTTTTTTTACAAGCTTAACAATTGCTCTTTCCAAGGCTGCCTGACCTGAGGCTGCAATATTTTTATATTCCATT
Organism: Bacillus sp. 05T21; assembly: GCF_056396785.1. Classification (NCBI taxonomy): domain Bacteria; kingdom Bacillati; phylum Bacillota; class Bacilli; order Caryophanales; family Bacillaceae; genus Bacillus; species Bacillus sp. 05T21. The sequence continues at coordinate 15,002 of NZ_JBFTMD010000043.1, forward strand.
ACTGATGAATTCATTAATAGTATTGAATCTATTGGATTATATTCATATTTAATATAATTAGGAGCTATCTTTGTTATACCATTAATGACTTTTATCCAATCTTTTAATACCGAAAAATATTTACCATTCATACTAACTGTATTTTTATTTGGTTTCAAAGGATTTTCCAGTATATCAGGAAATTCAAATATTTCTTCCCCATATGAAGATAGGCCCATTAACTTCCCTTCATTATGCCTCCCTAAACCTGAAAATACAGTTAATGCTTCATAAAAAATACCTAAAGAATGTTCCAACGGGTATTTTTCTAGTACTTCTATTATATTACCTTTTCCTTTTGCTACCGTTATTGACTCTTCTTCTCCACTTCCATCAATAACTATTATGGTAGCTTCTTTGAATCCCGAACTAAAGAACGCACCAGAAGCATGTGCCAAATGATGAGAACACATATGAATTTGAGGATCTTTATCTCTCTTAAAAATTCTCTTCGGAAAAATCTTTTCAAGACAATCATCTTTATTAAGCTTCTTTGAATACTTCTCAAAATATAATTGTTCTACATCCCAGCCCATAACAATATGATCTACTTCATTTGGAGTAATTTCAGCTTCCTTTAAACAATAAGCTATTGAATTATATGGAATTTTATCTAATGCCTTTTTTTGACGAATAAATCTTTCTTCTTCAGCTGCAGCTATTAATTTACCATTATAAAATAAACACGCACTTGCATCATGAACATCAAAGTCCCACCCATTGACTCCTAAAACATACATTATATTACCTCGCAGTTATTTTATATTTTTCTTCTAATCTCATAATATTCTTGCGGAAAAAGGGTTGGTTTATCTATTAATCGTACAAAAACTAACATATCTGTTTGAATATACAAATTAAGGAATGTATCTTTAGAAAAACCAATGTCATCTAAGTCCTTTTTTATTAACTCTTCATCAATGTACGGCTCTTCAGCCACTTTATAAGAACTTAAATCGTGGATAATTTCTTTTAAATAAAAACCTAAAGATGTCAAGAAATTCTGCAAATAAACCGCCCTACTACCTAATCTTTTAACACTTATATTTAAAAAAATTAAATCACCCTTTTGACCTTTTAATAATTCATTAGCTCTATTTAACCACAAATCTAACCCTCTACCATCATCTATAGGGTCACAATGTATTGCATCATACTTATTCCTTAAATCTTCTATAACTTCATTTCTAACATCAAAATTATAAAACTTAATATCATTGTTTGTGTGTTTAAAATATTCAATCAATTCTTCGTCAATATCTCCTACACTTATTTCTCTGTTTTTATATTGTTCAAGGGCCAAACTTGTATAATCATCATCTCCGCAAAAAAAGATATTTTTATTAGATGATAACTCGTGATTTATTATTTCAGCTCTCTTCAACGAACTATCCCAAGTAGCTTTAAATTGAGCATATTTTTTTTTGTTTATTTTATTCTCATATCCTGTATTGGGAAGAGAGGTTGGTTCATATAAAATACTACTTGTTAAATCTTGTGAAAACCTTATTTTATTTTCTATAATTTCAACTAAATTTCTTTCTTTTAATACTTTTAATAATCTTAAAGCCAAACTTAAAGTCCCAGTTATTTTGACTAGATCATCTAAAGTATCTACAGTATTAATGGACTTCCAAATTATAAATTCGAATTGTTTTTCACTAATTTCATACCATTTTTTCCAAAAATTCAAAAGTACCCCTCTGTTTTTTAATTTTGGTACTTTATCTAACTCTTCTTCATAGTCTAATTCAATAAATCTTTCATATAATAAAATTATCTTATTTTCTTTCATACTGTATACCCTACCTTAAAAAAAGTTACATATACAGTTAAACTGCATATGTAACCTCCTTATTTTGAAACTTAACCTAATGTCTTGCCTGCACGAATTAGTAAATCCTCTTCATCTAATTCAAGATCTTCAAGCTCTAGCATTTCTTCATGAATATATTCCTTTTCCATTTCACATTCCCCCTTATATAGATAATTGTGTAATTCAAATATTTGCAACAGAGCTGCACCACCAATACTATCATAAAAGTGAAATTTTCTGATAAGTAAAAAAATAATATTTATGGATAAATTTCATTCAGAAAATTAAGTGAAATTTTTCCTGATAAAACAATACTAGGAATAATTATGGGTATTTATATTATTTTAATTTGTATATTGGGATTTTTAAAAAACCTAGTATAGAGCCTTTTTTTAGAGATTTTTGTCGATTTTCCTTTTTATAAATTTTTTAAAAAATGTTTATTTTCGGGGGTATTGGGGGTGTCTATTTTGTGGGGGCACGGCAATTTGAAGTGCCCCCCATAAATTAGACAGGTTATTTCATTAGGTAGCTTTTTGGGTTCTGGTGCTTATGAAAGTAAATTAAAAGAAGCTCGTGACATTGCGATGGAAGAAATGAAACAACTTGCAACGCAAAAAGGAGCAAATGCAATTGTTGGTATCGATGTAGACTACGAAGTGGTTCGTGACGGAATGTTAATGGTTGCGGTAAGCGGTACAGCAGTACGTGTGTAAATAGATAGAATGTGGATTTTTCTATAGCTGTTATGTATTTTCTATAAATATAGATGCATTATGTTTATGAACACATCACAAAACATAAAAAAGGAAGAGAATTTTTATAATTCTCTTCCTTTTTTATTTACGAGAAATTTCATGTTCATTAGCTGTTTAGTTCATCGAAAAATGCTGTAGAATTTACCTATTCTATTATAACAGTATAAAACATGGTTTTAAGATGTAATATTGCATATAAGGGTTCTGGTGCAAATACTTAGGAAAGATATAAAGAGGCGAAAAGTTTCCTAGTGGAATCTAGTCTTAAGCAACAATTCCAAATAGTTGATGGATGAACTTCACTTGATTTTGGACAGACTTGTCCAGTAAAATAAGTTGCCCTTTTTTTACCATATGCATAGCTTCTATTCCAGAAATAATGGATGTAGCTGTGCGGAAGGATTTCAATCCTAACATCGAACGAACTCGCTTTTTAATAAATCGATGATCTTGTTCCACTTGAATAAATTTCGCTTTTCCATACTGATCACGCACCTTTTTTAGAGTAATAGTATCAGTATGTCCAAGATTTAGAGATTAATTGCAATTATCTTGAAGTTTTTGCACCAGAACCATGTAAACAGACTACCTTTTGTTAGATAGCCTGTTTACATTTCTTTGTCTTACCCCTTAGAACCTTTACAGTGACTTACTTAGGTTTTACCACGTCTATCTTGTTTCCCTCAGCATCCATCATAACTAAGGAATCTGATTTGAAATACATAACATCATAGTCTACAGATTCTTTTATTTGACTAGGGTCTACTTTCTTACCGTCTTTTACAAACTCGGTTATTGTCATATTGACTTGTTGCTTTTCTACGTTATAAGACCATTTACCTTGCATATGAGTATTCTCATAAGGTGTGTTGTTTACATCATCGTATATAATGTATGTACCATCTTCCTTAAAGTCTAATCCTTTCGTAAACTTACCATCTTTTGAACTACCCCACTCACCTAGTAACTCTCTAGCTTGTACTGACAAGTCTATTGATTCTTCTGCTAGTTTTATATACTTATACTTACTATGTAATGGAAGGTCTTCTCCTACAAGTAGATTATCCATTTCCGTCACCTTATCCTCCATTTCTAAAGCTATGTCTGAAAGAGAATTAATGTATTCTTCTATTGAATAATTACCTACATCTACAGGTTTCACTTTATCCACCTTGCTTTCTTGTAGTGGTTTGCTTTCTGTCTTGATGTTTACTTTGTCAGGAGAACAACCACCAAACAATAATAGGAGTGGAACAGTGACACCTATTAGTTTCTTACTCTTCATTTCTCCTACCCCTTTAATTGAATGATTATTTACGTCTTTCCCCTGCTATTGTATTGCCTTTGTCGTCAGTCATTTTTAGAGAACCTGCTCGTAAGAACTCAAGTTTATACTCTACAAATGCATTTGTATTCTTTGCATCTATCTTCTTACCGTCTTTTACAAACTCAGTAGGTAACAGTGTGACTTGCTTCTTGTCTGCATCGAATAACCATGTTCCTGTCATATGATTGTCTTCATAAGACGTTTTACCTGTATCATCATAAGCGGTAAATGAATTATCTTCACGGAAGTCTAACCCTTTATGGAATTCAGAACCTTTATAACTACCCCATTCACCTAGTAACTCCTTACCGTCTTTTGATACTTGTACACTGTCATCATCAGAATTAGAAGTTGAAGGCTTATCGAACTGTACTCCTGTTTTCTTACCAATAGCGTTTGCTTGGTCTAATTGAGCGTCTTGAAGTGGTGCATAGCCTTTTGCCAATACTCATTACCTTCTTTAATTAAGTCCATTGACTTTTGAGACTTATTTCGGTCTTCATCTGTAACTTTTCCTTTGCCTTTTATAATTTCAACTTGTAATGCATAGGCTTTACTGTAACAATCTACAGCTTTTAAGATTTCTTTATGTGAGTCTTCAAACTCTTTTGGCGGTTCTATTTTCTTAAACTTAGCAATACTTTTCTGTACCTCAGACTCTTCTTTCACTATCTCTTTTACTAAAGACTTTTCATCTTTGTCTTTATCCATTGCTAACTCAGTTATAACCGTAATTTTCTGTACTAACTCAGAAGATAAATTCGTCATACGTGTTGGGTACTTCTCTTTTGACAACTTCTCCTTCGTCTCTTCTTTAGACTCTACTTTCTCTTTCGGCTTTGCTTCTGTTTTATCAGTTCCACAACCTACTAACAACATGAAAGGTACTGCTAACGCTACAAGTTTCTTTGCTTTCATACATCATACCCCTATTTGAATGAATTTTGATTATTAGTTTGTTTTACTTGCAATACTCTTTGTTGCTTCTTCGAATAGCTTTGCACCTTGATTTGATTTTATAATTGATTCTTTCAGTTTACTTTCACTCTCTTCCTCTACTGCTTCTGAAAGGAGTTGAAATGCATCATAATATAAGTCCATTGATTCTTTTATCTTGTCATGCTCTGCTTTCAGTTCAGTTGGTGGTTCAAGATACTTTATTTTTCTTACATATGCTTGTGACCCACCTGTTACAAGTTGTATTTCACTCTTCTTTAAGCTTACTGATTTAATGTCTGATTTTGCTGAGTCTTCAATCAATCGTAGTGTTTCGTCTATTTTATTTGCATTGTCCAAAATATCTTGCTTGTATTTGTCAACTTCTGAACCAGTTACCTTACTAGAAGAGTTGGAAGAACTAGTAGAGTTAGAAGTACTTGACTTACTTGTCTCCTTATCTTCACCTTTCGCTACAGATAAGCTATCCTCTTTCTTGCTATCAGTTGACTTACTCTCTTTTTCAGAAGTCTTACTCTCTTTTTCTATCTTTTGCGTTTCTTCTTTCTTTGGTTCAGCTTTCTTACCATCAGTTTCAAATGTAATACAACCACTCAATAACATAACTGGTAACGCTAAACTTACTAATTTCTTTGCTTTCATGATTCCTAATACCCCTTTATTTGTAAAATTTAGTGCAAACAAGTTAATATACTTAACTAAGAAATTTTCCCCGAATAATTTCTTAGAAACTACTATCCATAGATTACCTGTATATTCATAATCTTTCTATATATCATTTTACAAAGAATTACAAATATGGTCAAAGGTATTTATGTAGTCTTTAAAGGTAAATTTATTAGATGATAAAAACAGTTTTATTTTTAAACCTTTTCTAATACGATCAATTGTTCATTTTCCAACGAACAAATTACAAACGAAGGTTGAGTCGTGAACGTCGATTCATCGTTATTACAACAAAACAAAGGTGAAGAGGCGGATCAATAATGAAGAAAATTAACCTACTTATTGCCGGGGTGCTAACTTTAGGGTTAGTCGCTTGCGGTACAGAAGAAACAGAAGTCAAAACAAAAAAAGAAACGAAGAAAGCAGAAGAACAACAATGCCAAGAACGAGAAAGATACAATAAAATAATAGTTGAATGGGAGTCCAATACATATTATTAAAATTAAAGTGGTTCAAGTCGGAGGAAGGCACCTTAGGGGGTCTTTTCTTTATTTTCAAAAGGACCTGCTCAATTAATACGTAAAAACATAAGGTAAAGTGAATCCATTAAAATACATGAGTGACCTTGATTTTCCCCTCCTACTCAAAGGAGAGATTAAAATGGGCTTTGGTGGTAGTTGCAGTAGTTGTGGTGGCGGCTTTGCTTTATTAGTTGTATTATTTATTCTATTAATCATAGTTGGAGCTTCTTGCTTCTGCTAAAAAAACTATCGGAAAAGACACTCATATATGATATTATCCCCTTAAGGTAGACAGTGTAAAAAAACCATGAATACACATGGATGTTACACTTTTACTTGGAGGGGATTTTATTATGGTTAAAAAAGGGGATAAATTTCAAACTTATTCAGATAAATTAAAGATACAAGTTGTAAAAAGTTATTTAAATGGTGAGGGTAGCCAATCAGCTATAGCGAAGAAATATAAGCTTAGAAGTAGAACACAGTTAATGAATTGGGTCCGGAAATATCAAGAAACAGGTGATATTTCAGACTTGGGGGGGGGCAAAATGGTGGTAATAACGGCTTAAAAAACCTCTTAAAAGGTCGTCCTCGTACGAAGTTCGATAGTATGGAAGAAGAATTGGAATACTACAAGGCGCAAGTGGCTTACTTAAAAAAGCAGTATCCAAATCTACAGGAGGTGTTCTTGCTCAAACGGCTAAGTACGAGATTATTGAAGAACTACGTTCTCGGTACAAAGTAACCTGGCTTGTCGTCATTGAGCAGTTAAATCGCTCTAGCTACTATAAGTGGCGTTCAACATGTAGTCAAAGGCAATTACGCCTTTCAAAGGATAATACATTGCATGAACAGATTCAAGCAATTCACATAAAACACAARGAATACGGTTATCCTCGCATGACAATCGCCTTACGRGAGGCTGGATTTTTCGTGAACCAYAAAAAAGTATATAGACTTATGCGAGAGCTTCACATTCAATCGATTATCYGTAAAAAGCGACGCTTTTTCAAAGGAAAATCCTYAAAGATTTTCCCAAATGTAGTAGAACGACAATTCCAAAACCGCAAACAAAATGAGGTACTTGTCACAGATATCACTTATTTGCMATTCAAAGATAAATTTCTCTATTTATCGGTCGTTCAAGACCTTTACAATAATGAAATCGTTGCTTGGAAACTCTCACATCGCAATGATTTACAACTTGTTCTAAAAACATTAGATTTAGCAACACAAAAAAGAGATGTGTATGGAACCATCATCCACTCAGATCAAGGATTCCAAGATACATCTCCTGCTTATTATCGTATGCTTCAACAGCTAGGCGCCATCGGCAGCCATTCCCGCAAAGGAAACTGCCATGACAATGCTTGCATTGAATCATTCTTCTCTCATTTTAAATCTGAAATGTTTTATCTTAATGACTATCAAACAAAGGGAGAACTAATTCAAGCAATTGAAACATACATCTATCATTATAACTACAAACGATTCCAAAAACGACTCAATCATCGAGCTCCGATCGAATATCGAATTTCGATGGCTGCATAGTCTTTTTTACAGTTGTCTACTTGACGGGGATAAGTCCAGATTAGGGTTAACCCATAATAGACAAATTACTTAATAAAAATAGACGAAACAATATTTATAAGCTCCACAAGTATTATCTAGGGGTATCGTCACATTGCTATCAAGCTAAAAATTTATAGTACCCCCAGAACGAAATTTTGTGCTAACTTATAACAAAAAACTCATTTTTTCGTTTTGGGATAGTTCTGAATTCTTAAGCTGATGGGCATGGCCTCACCATACCATTTCGGGAAAATTGTACGCTTAGACACAATTTGGAGACATTTCAACGAATTCTTTGTACACTAACATGATTTTTTGTTCTTCCTATTGATTTATACTTTATATTTCTTACTATTTCAGCGAAAATGATAACTAGACATATACCATCCATTTAAAACAGGAGGAAACACAAATGAAATGTTATCAATTGCACTTGGAATTAGTGGGATGTCCTTTCCCCATTTGGAGAAGAGTTAGTTTACCGACAGATTTATCCTTTGATGATTTACATGACGTGATTCAATGCTTATTTCAGTGGCAACACCAACATTTATTTGAATTTACTGTGGGGAAATATGTAATTTCATCTCCTCCTGATCCGAGCATTTCCTTTCATACATTGGCAATGACTACGTCGTCCCCGATGCTACATGCTGATAAAACTATGCTACACCAACATATCGGAAAAACGGATCAGGCTTTTCAATATGTATATGATTTTGGAGATCATTGGCTGTTACAGATTCATGTTGAAAAGATATTTGATCAACCTTCTGATGAAATAAAATGTATAGGAGGAGAAAATGCGGCGCCATTAGAGGATATTGGGGGCATTCCAGGGTATATTGAATTTTTAGAAGCGATAAAAGATTCTTCACACCCACAACATAAAATCTACGCAGAATGGGATTTATTAAATTTTGATCCTTCTTTCTTTGACATACACGAAATTAATAAAGGATTAACTTATTGTGATTAAGTGCTAAATGAATGCTAGTTTATTTATGGGATATCGCCACATCGCTATCAACCTAACAAAACAAAATACCCCATAAAATGAAAAAATACGCTATTCTTTCCTATGATTCTACAGAAAGGATAACGTATTTTTTGCTTTATGGGTAGTGCTATCCCTTATATGACTTCTTGTGATTTCGGTGAAAGTCGTGATGGAACTTCATAAGGTTCTGGTGCGAAAACTTCAAGATAATTGCAGGTAATCTCTAAATCTTGGACATACTGATACTATTACTCTAAAAAAGGTGCGTGATCAGTATGGAAAAGCGAAATTTATTCAAGTGGAAACATTATCATCATGATATTATTTTG
>NZ_JBFTMD010000044.1:0-23475 GCF_056396785.1 Bacillus sp. 05T21
AGGCTTATCTTCTGTATGCTGCATGTCGGAGTATCAGAGGAAGCCCTTCAAGGCGTTACCCTATCATTTGACTTCTCGAAATAATAGTTCTGCTGATTATTGAATCAGCGCCTAACCTTTTCAGTTAGGAACGTGTCACACAGTTATAACATTGTAATGTAGTATTTTGATCACCATTTGATTTTTTATGACAATCAGCAAAATGCATTAAACCATATTTTATACTTTCCTCTGGATCAGTAAAATACCCAGGAGGATACCCTTGTGATTCTGAACTTTGCATAACATCCAATTGTGTTCCAGAACTTTCTTGTTGAATAAGAGCTAATATTAATGGAGTCATTGCTTCTATGCCATGTTGCGCCGCATATTTCCTTACCAATGGCTCCCATCTCATTACTTCAGGACTGACACTTGCAGTACCTGGGGCAAAAGGACCACCAATTCCTCCAGGACTGACTTCATCTTCACCCATTGTAGCAGTTAATAAAAATATCACTAAACCTAGACCTGCAACAACAGCCAGAATAACACCGGCTATTATTAATAATGGCTTTGCAACAGCAACTGTAGCTGCCTTCTGTGCTACTTTAACTGCTACTTTCTTACCTACTTGTGCAACTGCCTTACCCGCTAATTTTGATCCTTTACCAACCGCCTTCCCTAAAGAATGGCCTGCCTTTTTCAAGGCAGGCTTAGCATTCCCTAGTTCAGCTTCAGGATGATGTTCATTTTCAAGGTCGCGATTTGGTTCCGCACTCAATGTATAAACCCTCCCTCATGAGCTGAATTATTTTGGTTTTATGTTTTTTTTTGCTTTTACATTTTTTAAAGCTTCTTGTTGTGTTTGTGCTTTCGTGTCAACTTTTTTAATTGCTGCCCCTTCTTTTACCTGTTGCTGATTATTCACTTTAGGAACATTTTTAGTTTGTTGTGGATTAACCGGTTTTACCTCTACTTGTTTTTGTGGCGTACTTACATGTGAAGTAGTGACTGGTTTACTCTCAATCGGTTTCGGTTGTGATGGTGTTGTTCCCGACTGTGGTGGTGTGATTGGCTTACTTTCCATCGGTTTCGCTGGTGATGGTGTTGTTCCCGACTGTGGTGGTGTGATTGGCTTACTTTCCATCGGCTTCGCTGGTGATGGTGTTGTTCCCGACTGTGGTGGTGTGATTGGCTTACTTTCCATCGGCTTCGCTGGCGATGGTGTTGTTCCCGACTGTGGTGGTGTGATTGGCTTACTTTCCATTGGATTCGCTGGTGATGGTGTTGTTCCTGACTGTGGTGGTGTGATTGGCTTACTTTCCATCGGCTTCGCTGGTGATGGTGTTGTTCCTGACTGTGGTGGTGTGATCGGTTTGCCATCCATTGATTTTGTTTGACCCGTTGGTGTTTTAATTGTTGCTACTGGTTTTGCTTCCGCCTTTACATCTTCTTGCTTATTCTCAAGTCCACCATTATTTTGATTTGCTACCGGTCTAACTTGAGCTTTTACATCTTCTTTATTATTTAGTTCCTCATTTGATTGCGCTACTAGTTTAACATCCGCTTTTATATCCTCTTCTTTATCTTTTAGTTCTGCTTGTTGTATTTCAGGATTATTATCTTCATGTTTCCCTCGTACTGCTAATTCTGGATTCTCTTTAGTTGCGGCTACTTCTTCCTTAACCCTTTCTTGCTCCTGATTTCCTTTTCTATCGCGAACACCTAAATTTTCTTCTTTTTTCATTTGATTAATATTTTTTTCTTTTTCTGCTTGCATTTGTTCTTTTTCCTTGCGTTTACCATCTGCTACCTTTTCTTTTCTATCTGCATAGTTTTCTTTTAACTGTTTAAACTTACTATAGCCTGATTTACCCATTTTCCCTGCCACCGCAGCACTTGCAACACCCGCGGCGCCAGCTACTGCTACACCTCTTCCAACTGTCTTAGATCCACGTCTAACATCACGATATTTCTGTCTAATATTACTCATAGCATCTGATGCACGTGCTGCTCCTGCACTTGCTGGTACTGTAGTAATTGCATCAAAAATTGTTTTACGATATAACCATACTCCTAAGAATGAAAGTATTTGTAATGCAGCTACAACTAGGTATCCATATTTATCGGTAGCACTATATAAGATTGAAGAAACCCAAAACATTAAAGTTAATAGAAAACCAATCGCAACTTTCATAAGTAATGTTCTAAACAGTTCAGCCAAGAATTTCTTCGCTGTCCCAGTCCACGCTGGTACTAAAGCCATCAATAACATTACTGGTGACATTAAAGCCACAATGATGAACATCAGTTGATAGAATAGCATCGCCATACTACATAAGCATAAAACTACCCATAATGGTCCATTAATTACAAAAAGTAATAGTACTAATGCACCACGTTCAAAGGTAGCGTCTAATTCTAGAATTTTATTATTTTCATCTTTCACTTCATGTTCTAGAAGCTTTTGTCTCTCATCAGTATTAGTAGTTGTTAGCATCTTTTTAATTCTTTCATCACCAATTTTCTTCATATCTGTTGTACCAAATTGTAATAATGTATAAGGTTGTTTAATTAATAGAGTATGTGTTAAATCCGTAATGGAATCTACACCACTTGAATAACCTTCTTTAGTTCCCGCAATACTTTGAGTAGCATCAAGAACTGTCTTATTTGTTTGTTCGGAAAAATTGTTCAGCCCTTTAATGATATAGCTTGAGTTTGCAAAGAAACCCAATGTAAAAACTAGAATACCTAAAGTTTTCAATAAGCCGCCTAACATTTCTGATTGACGTCGCTCTACAAATCCAACCCATATAACCCAGCAAGCTAGGAAAGCTAACATAAGGCCTATTAGTTCACTATAGATACCAGTACCCCAAGAACCATTAAATCCTGCCGCTTTTGAAATAACATCTCCTAATTTATCCCCAACATCGGCCACTATATTAAGACTCATAGATTGCCCAACCATACTTGTTACAAAAGTACTAACTGCAAGATTAAGAGTCCATCCAATACTAATGAGGCTAAATAATACAGCGACCATTTGTTCTTTTACTTTATCTCCCCATCTCCAAAATTTAAGAGATTCACCAAATCCACCTTCTGGTGTGTAAATATCAATCCCATAACTACTTGGAGGGTGTTCTTCGAATTTTAATTTTTCTTTGTTTTTAGGGATAATATCATCTAAAAGAGATGGTCTGGGTTCCTCATCTGCATATACTGGTGCTGCTTTAAATAGTAAATTAAATGCTAATACGAATGTACAAACTAACAAGAATAGGGTAATAAACTTTTTCATTACATGTTACTCCCCCTTTTTATGGGAAAACCTACTAATCGTTTGAACTAAACTCACTTGTTGGTTTAGTATCTGCCACTTCATCAATTTCGTTTCGATAAGGAGCAGCATAACTACGTACTTTAAAACCTTCACCTGTTCGAACTACCCTTATCCACTTCACTTCTTTATCGATGTTTTTAGGGGGTTTTTTCGAGCTAAAGTTATACATAATTGTATCCTTATCTACCACATACTCTTTTACTTTATAATCTTTGTAAGATAAATTATTTTTAGGTCCTTGATTTCGGTCCAATATAGTATCTTTATCCCCATCCACTACAAGCTTAAGTATTGTTTTATGATCACGCTGTAAATCAGCTTTTACAAAATCAAGCATAACTTCCCTTGGAGTGTGCCCTTGTTTATCCTTTTCTTCTCCAATATTTTTTTCACTATTACCACATGCTGCACTCAGGATAAGAGTACCTACACATAGACTTGTTAGCATAATTTTTTTAAATTTAGTTTTTAACATATTAACTCACTCCTACATTTATTTTTTCTTCCCCTCCTTCGACAAAGGTTGCATTAACTTCCTGCTTTTCATCATCATTTGACTTTCTATAATTCTTCCTTGCATTTGGTCTTGTATCGAATGCATCGTATAGATCCTTGAACACTACATCCATTGTGACAACACCTGTTCTTCCTTGAATATCCTGGAATAAACATTGGCCTGTTTCTAAATTTGTAATAATTGCATGATTTTCTTCATTGTCAGGTAATCCAAAGAAATCTAAGATTGATGAAATTTCTTTACTGTCTGTATTACGGAATGAGAACTTCATACCGATATTATTTTTAAATGTCTCATCTCCAAGGTCACTTGCACTTTGAGTTGCAAAGTAAACTGCAGAGTTTAAAGCACGACCTTCACGAACTAGCTTACGAGCCAACTCTCGCCCTTGAGAAGTCCCCATAATTGCCCATGCTTCATCCAATAAAACAATTTTGAATTTAGTAGGGTCTTTTTGAAAGAATTTTCTTGCAAAAGAAGATAGAGACATCAGCATACTAACTGATAAATTTTCCTGTAAGGTATAATCTTTCGGATCTTTTTGAATATCTGGCATGTCAAGATGCTGAATTTGTATGATATTTACTGCTGTATCAAGTTCAATATCTCTATTTGTTCCATCACCAAAGATTAAGTGTGCAAATGATAAATTCTCAAATGCTTGAATATGAGCAGCTAATTGTTGATCCACTTTATCCTCACTATCTTCAAGGTATTGAGATACAGCTGTTAAACACGGCTCTTCCATTCCTGCTACGAATTCTACGGCTGAAGCCAAGCGCGGGAATTTTCCCGAGTTATCAGGTTTAATACCTGTAATGAAAGTAAGAATTGTCATTGCTAACTCAATTGCGTCTTTTCGGCTATGTTTATGAATGATAAATGGGTCTAGTTTTCCTTCATCTCGTCTATCAGTCCCTAGTGTAATTACGTTTACTTTACCTTCTAAACCGTGTAAATCTTCTGTCCAGTTCCCCCTCTCACCTTTCGGATCGACTATCAGAGTTTGAGCTCCTCCAAGTACAGCTAAGTAAACAATTAAGTTCGTTCCAAATGATTTACCGGAACCAGTACTTCCTGTTACTGCAACTGAAAGTGCGCTTGTTTTTTGATTTGCAACGGTATTTGTTGCTGCGAGAGAAGGTGTCATATAGACTGCTTTGTTTAAAATACCAGTTGTTCCAATATAAAACCCGATATTATCCCCTAAATCTTGTGTTGCACCAAACATACCAGCTGCCAGAACTCCAGGTTCCATAAAGTGTATATAATCATTTACATATCTTCTAGAACCAGGGATAAATTCATTAAATAGTAGGAACTGGTCTCCATACGGTCTTACTAGTTCAATCATCATCTCTCTATAAATAGAAATAAGTGAATTCGTATTTCGACGCATTGTATCTAAATCTTCAGCACATATACAGAAAGACACCGATGTCTTAACTAGTGGCATACGTGTCTTTTGTATAAGAGCTTGTAATTCAGTAGCCTCTTGAACACCTTCATACACGTTTAATCCAACAGTTTGTGCATTTTCCCTTGCATGTGCTTCTTGATCTTCTAAATCTTTTTTCTTTTTATTTAGTTTAGATAGAGCTTTACGATGGTTAATATTTTCTGTACGAACACTTAGTTCGATAGGGAAATCTATATTTTGGATCATATACATCCACTCTTGATCTGGAAATTCCATTGTGTATGGAATCTTCGATGCCGATAAGAAACTCATATATGCTGGATAATCTAATCCATCAGAACCAATTTGGGACATTTCTATATGTCTTCCTTTAACGTCTATTTCTGATTCCGTTAAACGTAATAGACTCTCTTGGTTTGGAATGATAGCAGAATCGTCATCAACCACTGGTGGCGTCCATCCTGCAGTAACAGGTGCCTCTAATGTACGATAGAAGTTTCGTAATACAATCCATTGTGTTTCATTTGTTTCTAAACTTCTTACGGCTAAATGTTTTCTTATTTTGTTTCTAAAGGCGCTAGCTTCTCGTTTAAACATCTCCAAATCAGCTTTTAGTATTTTGGTATCACCAAGTAATCCAAACTGTTCTGCAGTGTTTTTAAAGGTATGAAATGCAGTATAAAGCATTTCCTTAAGTCCTTCTTGAATGTGTCTTACTTTTAATTTCACACCAATAAAGTAACGATATTCTACTGCATTTTTACCAAATTTCCTTTCTAATTCATGGACAACGTCATCAGTATGATCTATTGCAAGCTCTTTTAGTTCACCGCTTACTGTTTCTTTAAACTCATCGGCTTTTTCTTTGAAATTCTGATAAACAGGAATCATTAAGAGATGTTTTTCTTCTTCGTAATTCCAAAATAATCCGAGTTGTCGCATAAACAACGTATTTTTATCATCGTCTCCTTTAAATTCATAAGGAATCCCGTATGCCTCATAATACGCCCAGCAAGAACCGTCTTGGTTAAAAATCAAATTATCTTGAAAATATTTGACTGGAAACTCAACCTGATTCATTTGTGCCTCCTTAGAGAAGAATATGAGACTAAACTAATTCTTCTGTATAGATTAATTAATTACTTTTTCTTAATTGAATCATCCTTAAATCGAACTACCGTCTTATATTGATAGCTTCCAATATTACCTGTTGTATCTTTATAACGACTCAACTTTTTTCTTTCAAATGTGAATACAAAGAATCGATATATAAATTTGTGTGGACTTTTTCCATCTAATTCTACATTTCCAAAGAAGTACGCTATTCCACCGGGTAATATTAAATATTTAAAAAAGACATTCTCTCCTAAGGGTAAAAACTGATTTAGAAATATAATCAATACTAGTGTTCCAACAAAGATCCCCAGCTGTCTGTAAGGTACTGGGAAAGGGAGTGTTATGTCCCTTATCCCATATAAACTCTTTGGAATATCCCAAATAGAGTTATAAGTCCTTACTTCCTTACGAGTCGGTTTCTGAGTCACTTATACCAACTCCTTAAAATTTATGAGTTCCAAAAAATATTATTTGAAAATTAAGTTATATAACTTTGTACCAAGATCTTTGAAAACATCTGGTGAAAATACAAATACAGATAATAGTGCACAAACAACTATCCAACCAATCAAACCAGCCATTTGTCGTTTAACTGCAAAGATGATTACTCCAATAAGCGCTACAACTAAAAAGATAGGACCTAATTGAGCTACTAACCAGTTTTTAATATTCACCCCAAAATTAATATTACCTATTACAGCTGCATCTATAATAGCAGGTAATTGATGAGCAACCATATCTAATCCCATAAGCTCCATAATTATTTACCCTCCACTTTCTCTAACGTGTTTTCAAAGTTTTTCATAGAGCTAATTGAAAACTTGTTATCTTTATTTACTAGATTTAAATCATATGTGTATGTGTACTCTAAGCTGCTATCATTATCTTTTAATTTGGCATCAACTAAGACTCTGTACCCTTTATCCTTATCTTCATAAATTCGTAGGTTTTCTAATTTGCTAAATGTCATAATACCTTTTAGTCCATTTGTTATATTGCTTTTTTCAAAGTAGTAAGCAATTTCTTCTGGTGTTCCTTCTGTATACACTTTAAATACAGATTGTAAAAATTGTTCTACTTTTTTTATTTCTGCATCTGTATTAATTTCTCGTCCTTCTGATTTAAATGTAGCCACTTTATAAGATGCCTTTTCTCTCTCTCCATGAACGATTGTAGGATTGTCAGGAATCACCATCTTCCCTTTCTCCATTAAGATTGGAATAGAGAAGTACCTTGTAACTTCTTTAGGTTCTTTTGGTGTATCTGGGGCTTGAGTCGTTCCAGGAGCTGGATTATTTACAGGTTCTAGTTTTTGAATGATTTTCAATGTAACCTCTGCTTCATTTCCTTTTTGCCGAACCTCTACAGCTTCCGACTTAACTAAAGTACTAGAAGCATTTTTTAAAGTATCTCTATTTAATCCTCCTTGCTCATCGGATCCTTCAACTAAATATTTTTCTAATCGTTTTTTCCGTGTTTCAGCTACATTCATATCAACCTTCCAGTTAAAATAATCAGCGGCAAAACTATTGGCATATGCAATTAATTCTGCTTCCGACATTTTAATTTTTACGGGTTCCTCCTTCTTTTCTTGAACAGCTACTGCTCTAGGAGGACCGGCAAGTTGGATAAATGAAAGGGAGCTTCCTGCAAACACGAATCCCATCACACACCAAAATGTAACCTTACCTACTTTTCTTCCTGTTATAGCTGGAACTTTCTCCCTTGTTTTACGTTTCTTCTTTTCTTTAAGTGCTTCTGAATTTTCTTGTTGCATATCTAATATTTCAGTTGTTTTATTCTTTGCTTTTTTAAAGAATGTAAATTTCTTTTTTTCGGCGTCTTCCTGGGACTTCTTTTTTACCATGTCTTCACCTCTCTTTTTAAATGGTTAGGAGATTACAAATTTCATTGTAATTTCCACTAATCAACTATCTACTTTAAGTATGATTTACTTGTTTCGGAAATCTAAGAGAAATAAAAAAAATTTATGTTTTATATCAAAGTTTTTTTAGAATGATTAAAACTAAATATAATGTTTATTAAAGTACATAAAAAAACCAATTCCATTAAGAAATGAAATTGGTTAACATGTAGGCCCTGTTTTCTATAGTAGATACAATTCAATTGGCCTATAGGAGTTATGATAACTTTATACTTTTAATAAACTTTTGTATTATCATCTATATTTTCAATCTTAATAAATCCAAACTCTGCTTCATACCCATCACCTTGTGGACTACAAGCATATATACCAACTTTCATGCATTCTTTTTCTTCAAAAAGGTGAGCCATTCTTATTTGTTTCCATAGAAAACCGTCTAAGGAATAATCAACATAGTAATTATTCCCCCTTCTTGTTATTCGATAATAAAGGGAATTCAAACCTTGCGAAATTTCCTGACTAGACCAATCAGAATAACCATTTTTTGTTACCACAACACCTAATTTATTATTGTCATCAGGTATATACTCAACAGATGCCTTTAACCAAGTATCTTTTGAAAATCGAACCATTAAGCCTGCTTGATCATATCTATTTACTGGTTTAAATTTTACTTTCGTGATTAATCTAAAGTCTCCATTTAATTCATAGTATAAAAAATGTCCATTATCAACTTGAAATTCATAGTGTGTTCTTTGCCAGAAATCTGTCTCTTTGTCGGTTTTGATTATTAACGTTGATTTATTGCTATTAACCTCCCAATGTTTAGGTGGAGAGAACCATTTCAAACTTTTATCAAATTCCGCATCATTAAATTCTTCTATTAGCCTATATTGATTATTCATTAATATTATCTCCTTTACCTTTTATATTTATTATCAAAATGTACTTACACAATAAAATTATTTAATCTTGATATGTAACCTTCCAAAGGAATGTTCTCCTCATTTAATAACTTCTACTCCTCTCATGTATGGTCGCAATACCTCTGGGATTATAACTGAACCGTCTTCTTGTTGATAGTTTTCTAAAATAGCCGCTACTGTACGACCTATAGCTAATCCAGAACCATTTAATGTGTGCACCAGCTCTGGTTTTGCACCATGTGTACGGCGGAAACGAATACCTGCACGACGCGCTTGGAAATCTTCACAATTTGAACAAGAAGAAATTTCACGATATACGCCATAGCTTGGTAACCAAACTTCAATGTCATATGTTTTTGCAGCTGGAAATGCCATATCAGCAGTACATAACGCAATAACACGATAAGGTAACTGTAACAATTGCAATACTCTTTCGGCATTTGCTGTTAATTTTTCTAACTCATCGTATGAATCTTCAGGTTTTGTATATTTGACCATTTCAACTTTACTAAATTGGTGCTGACGAATTAATCCTCTCGTATCACGTCCTGCACTACCGGCCTCAGAACGGAAGCATGGAGTATGTGCTGTAAAATTAATAGGTAAATCTTCACCACTTAAAATTTCATCACGATAATAGTTTGCTAACGGTACCTCCGCCGTTGGAATTAAAGAATAATCAGTGCCTTCTAATGTGAAAACATCTTCTTTAAATTTTGGGAATTGCCCTGTCCCTAATAAACTATCGCTATTTACGATAAATGGTGGAATCACCTCTGTATAACCATGTTCTTCAACATGTAAATCTAACATAAAGTTAGCTACCGCTCGTTCCAAACGTGCTCCCAATCCATTGTAATAGACGAAGCGGCTTCCCGTTACTTTTGCTGCACGTTCAAAATCTAGTAATCCTAATTTTTCAGCAACTTCCCAATGTGGTTTTGCTTCAAATGAAAATTCACTTATTGCTCCCCACTTACGTATTTCAACATTATCATCTTCTGATTCCCCAACAGGCACTGTTTCATTAGGTAGATTTGGTAATGATAGCAATATTGTATTTAACCCTTCTTCTACATAACGCAATTCATCATCTAAATTTTTAATATTTTCTCCCACTTCACGCATTCCACTAATAAGTTCATTAGCATCTTGTTTTTCACGCTTTAAATTAGCAATACGTTCAGATACCTCATTACGTTTATTTTTTAACTCTTCTCCCCTTACTAACAATTCACGACGCTTTTGATCTAATTCCTCAAATTTATCTAACTCAAGAAATTCTCCACCCCGATAAAGTAATTTTTTCTTTACTTCTTCTAAATTTGTACGTAATACTTTTACATCTAACATGTTTTATCTCCTCCTTAATTGCGTAACCAATCTTTTTAAAATTAGGGATTTAACTAGATAAAATACAAAAAACTCCCGTCCCTATAAAAGGGACGAGAGTTAACCCGCGTTGCCACCCTAGTTGAAAGCATAGAAAATATACGCTCTCCACTTAAATTATTAACGGCTTTTAACCGGAAACGATTACTAACTTCACATTGAAGTGTTCCACATTTCGCTCAAGGACGGATTCACAAGTTCCTTCTATCGGTTTACACCACCCACCGACTCTCTATAAGAAAAAATACTTGTTACTATTTCCTTTCATTACTTTTAAACAATATAAATTTTAATTATCACCACTTTACAATAATTCTGTGTATTTATCAAGAAATTATTGTATTTCTAAAAAAAGTACATTTAGATTAGATTTTTTTAAAATAAAGAATAATTCCATTAAGAAATGAAATTAGTTTTACACAGGGTCTATTCTCTATAATAAGTATTACACAATATAAAAACCTAATATAATATATATCTTTAATATATATAAAGAAAAAAGATAAAACTTTTATACAGAGAAAAAATCGTCTTAAAACATTGCTGTGCTAAGGGTTCATAGTTACTCTAGCCGTAAAAAATCATAAAAAGTAAATACTGGGAACGTACTTAATGAGCTGGATGAGGATTAAAAACTACAAAATATCGTAAAGTAGTTATATAAAAACTACATATAATCATCGTTAATTTGATGCGAGTGAATGAATAAATAATAAATGCAAATTTTGCTGATTTATGAACAAACTTTCCACATTTCTTAAAAACTACACACAATTTATTAACAAATTGGTCAAAGTTAGGAACAGAATCCACTTTTTAAACATAACTAACAGAAGTTTTTCTGATTTTAAGTAGATTTAGAGATAGAACATGATAAGAACAGTACTTAAGGCTTTATGTTATACACATTAGGTCAAAATTATTAAGATATCAACAGAATTATAAAAAATATTTCTGCTTTTTTGTAGATGAAATGATATAAAAAGAATGAATATTCAGATTTAAAATCTTAGAAATTGTGAATATCTCCTTTTGTTTCACGTGCAATGTATGTAATTGCATAAAAAATAGAGAGTCGTGATCATTTAAATTGAAAACTTTCTCTCTGTTTTGTTTGAATTAATACACTCTATACGTTACCTCCAACACGAATAGCCCTCTACTTTTGTTTTTTTCAAAAATAGAGAGCTGTATCTTTACATTGCTGGAAGCAGCTGATCAACCGTATGTGGTATTTCACTTGTTGAACGGTAATATGCTTCTAAGGACTGTAGAAACTGAATTAAATCAAAGTCTTCAGGGACCTCAATTACACGAATCTTTTCCTTCGGCAATTTATCAATTTTTTCAATGAACAGTTCACGAATATCACTAGGGATTTGATTTCCTTTATGACCACTAGACTTTAAGAGTTCGCGAATTTCAATTTCTAATGCTGTATATGTGTTAATATTTACTCCTTGTTCATAAGCATATTTTCTAAATAGTGATTCCTCTTGATACTGCATGTAATTACGATGGTAAGCATCTATAGTTACAGGTACAGCATATTTCGCATGAAGCAGGTCATGCGCTTTACGGAATAGCTTTTGAACATTTCGTAAAGAGTATATAGCAAAATGAGTACCAAATTTAAAAATGGCCTCTTCTTGATCATGTTTAGGTATATTGTGTGTAATTAAAGGATAAATTCCAGTTTTAGCAGCAGTGTCTAATACACGATATTGAGAAGATTGCTTTAATAATTTACTTAGCGTATAAACAAGCTTTTTCGGATATCCTTCTTGTCGATCAATCATTTCTCGTAAGCCACGAACCACTTGGCGAATTTGACGGTGACAAGAGTGTTTTAAAACGTTAATAAATTGGTTCATATCCTTTGCAAATTCAGCAATATTCATTTCAACTAACAAGTTCTCAATGAATTTAACTTTACGCTTATATGTATCTCGTGGTGTAAATGGATCACGGTATTCTGCTCCTTCTTCTTTCGCGCATAAGAAATCAGGATGTACAGATAAATGCAATGTTGTGTATTGCTTTTTATTCCTCTTCCCTTTTTCTAACTTGCAAATTTTAAATAAAGGAGATCCAGTAGCAGAAAGTTTTGTTTCTAATTCCTCAAGTACAGCACGAATCTGATGTGGGTATTTCTTATGTAAGTAACGATACATACCACCAAAGTGTGTTGAGTTTCCTTGTTCATCAACTTTGAATAAAGAACGTTTCAGGGTAGTTTCGCGTTTCTGCTGCATTGCTACATCCATGAATAGTTTCTTAGCTGCAATGGATAACTCAAAGAATTCTTTGGTAAATACTATCGGGCTAATAAATGTATATGCATTTGCTTTATTCGTTTCCTTATTCATGAAATCAGTTAAGGTGATTTTATATTTACCACTGTACTCATTTTCAATTGTAATGATGTTATGGAAACTTAACTTCTTCAAAGCCACATAAAATTGTGAGTGGTGAATATGTGCAAATGCTTCTTTATAATTTTTATAATCTTCCCAAAGCATGTGGATTGATACATGCGTAAGCTCACCATATGTATTACATTTTTTATGAAGAAATAGAAATACTTCTAGATCAGCATTTGTAATACCATATAGCTTATGTTTTCTGCCTTCGTTTTTATCAAATCCACTTACTTTATCTACAATCTTTTTCATTTTCAGTGAAAAAGATGGCTTTGCTTGTTCAACAAATCCCTCTTCATCTGCAATTCGTTCTTCATAGGACATTGAATTCACAATGTCTTCTAGATAAGTATCTTTAAAACTGTAATATTTACCTTCCAAAGCTTCTACTAACTTTTGCCATGATTTAATTGTTACAATTACCGGTGTTGTTGTTTCACCATTCAAACTACGTTTGTTCTTTATAACGAAAGGCTTTGCCATCTTTTTCACCTCCTTTTATTTTAAGTTGCAGTTTTCCCTACAATTAGATATAGAATTTCATTTTTGATTATATCAAATCGAATGCTGGTGAAATTTGTCCCTTTAAGAGGAAAAATAAAAAAATGAAACGTGCCTCAATCCCTTGTGCGACAAGGGGTTTGACGTTTCATGAAAAAAAGTTTGTTGCCACCATAGGGCTATAAAGTTTTTTGAATATGAAACGTAGTATGCAGTGGGATGAATCTTTCTAAACCATTGATTTTATAGGGTTTTACGCTAATTTCCTTTTAAAGTTATAGCCATCATATAGCTATAACGTTTCATGTTTTTGATTGACTGAGAAATTTCTATAGATTTCGTATAAACACTGATATATAGGGATTTATAACTGTTTTTAAATGAAATGTTGTTGCCATCATACCGCTATAAACGTTTCATTTCGTTTCATGTTTCCTGCCGTCATATAGCTATAACGTTTCATGTTTTTAAAACTAGTTATATTTTATTAAAAACCGCTGTAACCCTTGGTATATATAGATTTGTTTAAAGTTTTAAAGTGAAAGTTGTAGCCATCATATAGCTATAATGATTTTAGTATGTTTTCTTTCATATTTAATGAAATGGCTTTATATCAACGTTTATTACTAAATTACATAGAATAAAAATTTTTTTAGTCCAATGAATTTTAGGATATTCCCGTTTCATTTTTTTAAAGTTGTAGCCACCATATAGCTATAACGTTTCATAAATTACGAAATTGTAACCACAATATAGCTATTCATTATTAAAAGCAAGAAGTAATAGCCATCATATAGCTATGCAGTTTCAAATAAGAGCTTATAGCCCCGATAAAGCTATGCAGTTTCAAGTAAGAAGTAATAGCCATGATAAGGCTATATAGTTTCAAATAAGAGCTTATAGCCAAGATAAAGCTATATAGTTTCAAATAAGAGCTTATAGCCAAGATAAAGCTATGCCGTTTCAAGTAAGAAGTAATAGCCGTGATAGGGCTATATAGTTTCAAGTAAGAAGTAATAGCCGTGATAAGGCTATATAGTTTCAAGTAAGAAGTAATAGCCGCGATAAGGCTATGCAGTTTCAAATAAGGGCTTATAGCCCCGATAAAGCTATACAGTTTCAAATAAGAGCTTATAGCCATGATAAGGCTATGCCGTTTCAAGTAAGAAGTAATAGCCGCGATAAGGCTATATAGTTTCAAATAAGAGCTTATAGCCCCGATAAAGCTATGCAGTTTCAAATAAGAGTTTATAGCCATGATAAGGCTATATGGTTTCAAATAAGAAGTAATAGCCGTGATAAGGCTATATAGTTTCAAATAAGAAGTAATAGCCGCGATAAGGCTATGCAGTTTCAAATAAGAGCTTATGGCCAAGATAAAGCTATATAGTTTCAAATAAGAGTTTATAGCCCCGATAAAGCTATATAGTTTCAAATAAGAGTTTATAGCCATGATAAGGCTATGTAGTTTCAAATAAGAGTTTATAGCCCCGATAAAGCTATGCAGTTTCAAATAAGAGTTTATAGCCATGATAAGGCTATGTAGTTTTAAATAAGAAGCAGCTGGGGGATTTAAGTTTTGACTTAGAGTAACAAGTTATCTAGGCGTTAAGCAAAAAATCAGTGTGTTTAACTAATTTACTTTTAAAAATTGAAATTGTATTGTAAAGTAGTGATTTTACAAATAGAAGCAGTTTTATATAATTAAAGACAAGTAAAGAGGATTTAAATGATCCAAAATAAAAGGAGTAAAAACCAACAATCGTGCGGATTATTCAGATAACATTTCACCTTAAAGGTTATGTGGTTTTTCATCTAAATGGGAAAAATAAACGCATTTTGATTCAGTCATTCGTTTAAAGTGAAACTTCCATCAGTGGGAGTCTTATCGCCTGCCAATTGCGGGATAAAAAATGGACCAAGAATTTAATCTTGGTCCATTTTTATTTTATATCCATTTTGTATGGAATGTACCTTCTTTATCTACTCGTTTATACGTATGCGCTCCAAAATAATCGCGCTGCGCTTGTAACAAGTTTGCAGGTAGTTTGGCAGTACGATAGCTGTCATAATAAGAAATTGCTGCTGAAAATGCAGGTATCGGAATGCCCTGTTGTACCGCCATTGAGATAATTTGGCGTAATCCGCCTTGATATGACTCTACAATCTCTTTAAAGTATGGATCAAGTAAAAGGTTCGGTAGATCAGTGTTTGTCTCATAAGCCTCTTTAATGTTCTGTAAAAAGGCAGCACGGATAATACATCCGCCTCTCCAAAGCATAGAAATGCTGCCAAAATCAAGGTTCCAATCATATTCCTCAGAAGCTGCCTTCAATTGCGTGAATCCTTGTGCATAAGAACAAATTTTACTCATATATAAAGCTTGGCGCACTGCTTCAATTAATTCAGCTTTTTCAACTCCAATTGCTGTTTTATCTTTAGGGCCAGATAAAACTTTGCTTGCGTTCACGCGCTCTTCTTTTAAAGCAGAAATGCAACGTGCAAATACAGATTCCGTGATAATAGGCAGAGAGATACCTAAATCAAGTGCGCTTTGGCTTGTCCATTTCCCTGTACCCTTTTGTCCTGCAGTATCAAGAATAACATCCACTAATGGCTTACCAGTTTCTTCATCTTTCTTCTTGAAGATATCGGCTGTAATCTCAATTAGATAGCTGTTCAGTTCACCTTTATTCCATTCAGCAAATATTTCATGGAACTCTTCTGCAGTCAAATCAAGTGTTTGTTTCAAGAAGAAATATGCTTCACAAATTAATTGCATATCTCCATACTCAATACCGTTGTGAACCATCTTTACATAGTGGCCTGCCCCATTAGGTCCGATATAAGAACAGCAAGGCTCGTTATTCACTTTTGCAGAGATGTTTTCAAGCATATCCTTTACTTTTTCGTATGCATCCTTCTGTCCGCCTGGCATAATAGATGGTCCCTTCAATGCACCCTCTTCGCCGCCTGATACACCTGCACCGATGAAATTGATTCCTTCTTCGGCAAGACGTTTGTTTCGGCGAATTGTATCGACAAAGTATGTATTACCACCGTCAATTAAAATATCACCTTTATCGAGGTAAGGGACTAGAGAATCAATCGCCTTATCTGTAATTTCCCCTGCATTAACCATTAATAAAATCTTTCTAGGTGATTCAAGTGAGTTAACAAACTCTTCAACTATATGAGTACCAACTAAGTTTTTACCACGGTTTTCCTCAATGATTTCATCAACTTTTTCCTTTGAAATATCATATAGGGCAACAGAATACCCTTTGCTCTCAAAGTTAAGTGCGAGGCTTTTTCCCATAACGCCCACACCAACAACTCCAATTTGTAACTTTGCCATATTCCATCGTTCCTTTCCATGTATGTTACTCTGTATTATAGTATATATACCTAAAATAACACTTTAATCAAATAATCAATCTTTTTCATTTCAATAGGCTCCGCCAATATTCGTGCAAAAGGTTATAGGGACACGGCACATCACTATCAAGTTAAAAAATAAAGAGAAATTTTCATCCTTATTAATCAATCATGAAAAATAACCGGTTAATTATGAAAAATCACATTAAACAGCTTCCGTATCCCTTTTATTGTTTAGAAAGATCTATACAAATAGACTTAATAATAAAGTAAATCCTAATCCGGCTACAGAAACGATAGTCTCAAGTAAAGTCCATGTTGCAAATGTTTCTTTCATGCTTAAACCAAAGTACTCTTTGAACATCCAGAAACCAGCATCGTTCACGTGTGAAGCAATTAAACTACCCGCCCCTGTTGCAAGGACAACTAAAGCAAGGTTAACATCAGATTGACCTAACATCGGAATCACTAAACCGACAGTTGTTAATGCAGCAACCGTAGCAGACCCCAATGAAATACGTAAGATGGCAGCGATAATCCATGCGAGCAAGATCGGTGATAATGAAGTTCCTTTGAATAATTCGGCTACATAGTTACCAACGCCGCCATCAATTAATACTTGTTTGAAAGCTCCGCCTCCACCAATAATTAAGAGCATCATCCCAATATTTGAGATCGCTGTTGTACAAGATTCCATCACGCTTTTGATTGGAATATTTCTTGCCAATCCCATTGTATAGATCGCAACTAGTAAGGATATCAACATGGCTGTATCCGCATTCCCAATAAACTCGATTGCTGCTAGTAAACTATTATCTGTAAATCCCATTGTTTTTTGCAGCAAAGTAATAATTGTAGCGACTGCCATTAAAAGAACAGGCAGTAAAGCGGTAAAAACGCTGATTCCAAATCCAGGAGTTTCTTCAAGTTTAAATACTTTCTGCTCACCTAAAGATTTGATATTACCGGTTTTTGTGAATGCCTCAGGTACTAGTTTTTTTGCGAGTTTAGTAAATACAGGTCCAGCTAACACAACTGTTGGAACCGCTATCATAAAACCGTAAAGTAATACTTCACCGATGTTTGCATGCAATTCACCAGCGATAGCAGTTGGTCCTGGGTGTGGCGGTAAAAATCCGTGTGTTACAGATAAAGCTGCTGCCATCGAAATACCGAGATATAAGATAGAAACTTTTAATTCTCTTGAAATCGCAAATACAATCGGAATTAATAATACTAATCCTACTTCAAAAAATAATGCAATACCGATAATAAATGAGGCAGTCACAACAGCCCATTGAATGTTCTTTTCACCGAATTTTTTCACAAGGGTCATGGCAATGCGTTGTGCGCCCCCAGAATCTGAAAGCAACTTACCTAACATCGCACCAAGTCCAAAAACGAGTGCTAAATGACCAAGTGTTCCGCCTAATCCCGCTTCAATGGTTTTAAAAATTTTTTCTGGTGGCATTCCAAGTGCTAAAGCAACCCCGACCGATACAATGATTAATGAAATAAAGGTATTTAATTTAAAGCGCATAATCAGTAAAAGTAATGCTAAAATCCCAATTGCTACAATGACTAATGGCATCATAGTTCCCCCTTAATCTTAGCTGTATTTGTATTTATCCCGCTATTCGTGGGCAGTAAGGCCCCCCACCTCGAGATTTAGATAGAAGCGAGGCGTGGGGGATTACTGATGAAAGTTTTACTTTATTAAATTTCTTTGATAATTTGCAATTCGTGTATAATCATCTTCTAGCGCCCTTGATAGGTTAATAAATATCGGCAGTAATTGTCTGTATTCTTTTGTTGCTTCTTCTTTCGGTGTATGTTTGTAGGTACTGCCAACCATTTCGGAAACGATTTCAAAAGAATCAATTTTTCCTGTGGCATAGAGACCTAATATACATGCACCTAGACAAGAGCTCTCGTAGCTCTTTGGAACAACGACTTCAGATGCGAAAATATCGGACATCATCTGTCGCCAAACGTCAGACCTTGCGAAGCCGCCTGTTGCTTGAATACGGGTTACAGGACCATCCATGCATTCGGTTAACGCTAAGAATACAGTGTATAAATTATATATAACGCCTTCTAAAGCTGCACGAATCATATGTTCCTTCTTATGTGACATCGTTAAACCGAAGAAGGAGCCACGTACATCTGGATTCCATAATGGTGCACGTTCACCTGCGAGGTATGGATGGAATAATAATCCGTCTGCACCAGGTCTCACGCGTTCAGCTATTTTAGTTAATACATCGTATGGATCAATTCCTAGTCTTTTCGCAGTTTCTACTTCTGATGAAGCAAGTTCATCACGAATCCAACGAAGGACCATTCCGCCATTGTTTACCGGTCCACCAATTACCCAATGCTTTTCAGTTAAGGCATAACAAAATATTCTTCCTTTTTTATCTGTTTGTGGCTTGTCAATGATGGTCCGAATAGCACCACTTGTCCCAATTGTGACAGCAATCTCACCTTTTCGAATTGCATTCACACCTAGATTAGAAAGCACCCCATCACTGGCACCAATGACAAACGGTGTTTGTGGATCGATACCAATCTTTTGGGCTAAATCTTGATTGCAGTTGCTAAATATTCTGGTAGTTGGTACGAGTTCAGATAATTGATTAGGTGTTACACCAGCAATTTTTAAAGCTTCCTCATCCCAATCTAGTGTTTTTAAATTCATCATACCCATGCATGAAGCGATGGAATGATCGACAACATATTGATCAAAGAATTGTTTAAAGATATATTCTTTGATTCCGATATATTTTTTCGTTCTAACAGCGATTTCAGGATGGTCATTCACAATCCATGTAATTTTACTTAATGGTGACATCGGGTGAATAGGCGTTCCTGTCCGTCTATAAACTTCATGGCCATTCAGTTCATCTTTGATTTTATGTGCCCATGCCTCACTACGATTATCTGCCCAAGTGATACAAGGTGTCAGCGGCTGATCATTTTCATCCATAGCAATGACACTATGCATAGCACTGCTAAATGAAATAAACGATGGTTTTTTATCTGAATGCTGTTTCGATATATTTGATATCGCTTGTAAAACAGCTTGGAAAATCTCTTCTGGATCTTGTTCCGCTGTGGATATATCCGGTGTGCGAAGTGGATAACCAATATTCTCGGTTTGGATGACTTCGCCTTTTTCAGTAAATAAAACTGCTTTCGTACTTGTTGTACCGATATCTATACCTAACATATAGCTACTCATGTCCTTGCTCTACTCCTTTAGATAACATTTGTTGTGACATCCAGAGATCTTCAACTTTCCCTTGAACATCATCAAAGTTTTGATGTAAGGCCTCAATCATGAGGGCTCGATCTTTTGATTCGATTGCTTTTATATAAAGCTCATGATTTTTAATAACCCGTTCAAAGTCTTCGTACTTTTCCTTGAAACGAGTACGCATTGATAAAAGGATTAAGCTTTCCATAACAGGCTTTAAATTATTCCAGATCATCAGGATGTAGGAATGCCCAATGGTTCGAATAATCGTTTCATGGAATAAGAGATCTTGATAAGAAAACTCATCAGAATCATGATATTTAATGGCGATTTTCATCATTTCCATTATTTTATTTAGTTCTCTTACTAAATCATTTGTGTCCATCTTTACAAGTCGCTCAAAGATAAACGTTTCTATAAGTAAACGAACATCATATATTTCTTCGATTTCTTTCTCGGTTAAACCAATGACAACTGCGCCCATTCTTTCTAAGCGAATAATATTTTCAGAAGCTAGTACTTTTAATGCTTCACGAACGGGTGACCGACTTACAGAAAAATCGGCAGCTAATTTATTTTCCGATAGGATGGTACCGCTTTCAATTTCGCCTGCAATAATGCGCATTCTCAGTTCGCTCGCAACACGATCACCTGTAGAAGCTTTTGAAAGCCATTTTTCAGGATAAAGAAATTCCATTGATTTCGTCATAAACTCACCTCGTGTTAATCAAGTATACTTGTATACAAGTATTATAACTCGGATTTTTAATTATGCAAGCGCTTTTATTGTTTGCTTTGGTTGTTTTAGAGGAAAGCCCCATAATTATCAAGCTAATAAATCAAGTCGCCCCAAAAACTATTATTGTTGATGAAGAAGATTTAGGGAATGGAAAACTGAAGAATACGATATCCAAGGACTTACATCAACATATTTACCACTCGGGTTTACAATTTTTTGAATCAAAAATATAGATGTTAAGAATGTAACAGTAACTGAATTTGAGCATTAAAAACTTTTAAAAATTGAAATTGTATTGTAAAGTAATGATTTTACAAATAGAAGCAGTCTTATATAATTAAAGACAAGTAAAGAGAATTTAAATAATCCACAATAGAACGAGTAAAAATCAACAATTGTGCGGATTATTCGGATAACATTTCAACTTAAAGGTTATGTAGCCATCATATAGCTATGACGTTTCATAGTGTTAGGATTTAAATTATATTGGTTATTAACATTGTTAGGAGGTACTTAAATATGGAAAAAGTATTAGTATTGTTCAGTGATGCCCTCCTACTTGCTGCTCCAATTTATGAAGAAAACAAGCAGTTATGGGCCAAATGGAATAAATACTATAAAGAAGTACAAGAGAATCACGATAAATTAGTAACATCAGCTAATATGTCCCCTTCCTTTTCAACACTTGTTTCTTGGTTAGGTCAGAAACAAGAGCAAGGAGTATCGGTATTGAACATTTATGCCAATCTGGATAAATATAAAATTGAGATTCAAAATGTACTAGATAAGATCATTGAACAAGAATTCGGAGGAAAAGTTGAAGCAGTTGAGCCAACTCAAATTTCAATTTTTGAAGATAGTCAGGTAACAGAACATATAGAAGATATATCGGATGATTACTATCCTGTAACCAATGACGCAATGTATTATCAACTACGTGATGGAATAGCAAAAAATCATTTTGAGGAAGATGAAGCAGTAGCAAAACCGGTATTGCCATTAGAAACGAAAAATTCAAGTGGAGTTGCACAACTATCCTCACATAAGGATGAGGATTTGAGACTAGTTAACACAAACGAAGCAGAGAGATGGTCCATATTGGTCGATGGAGTAATTAGTAATATGGATGACCTTACAGCAGATTGTTTGGATACCATTACAATCCAGTGGTTAAATCAAGCTAAATCACCAGATGAATTCATAGATTTTAGTTATGAAAACGTATTGGAATTGTGCAATATGCCAAAAGCATCCGCAAATGGTGTAGAGTATTATCGCGCAGAAGATAAGATAAAAATAGCACAACGTATTGCAGCTTTAGCTAGTATCTTTATTTATTTGAATGATGATAATGAAGTTGTAGTACTGAACGATCAAGCAGAAACTGGGAAACAATTCGAAGTAAAACGTGAAGTAATCAAAAGGCTATTCGTACTGGATTCAGTAGTGTTATGGAGAGATAAGAATACTAATGAATATATGGGAATAGAATCCTGTAAGATTAAACCAGGTAGTTTCTTATCAGGCTATTTGTATGGTTCTAATAGTACAACTGCGTTACTATCGAAAAAAGCACTAGAGTATAATAGCTATAGACACAAGTTTCATAAACGTTTAATACGTTATTTATCATGGCAGTGGAGAATCCGTCAGCAATACAGTACTTTAAAAAGACCATACTCCATTGGTGGAGAAAAAGGTCTACTATCTGTAATAGGTATTAAAACAACGAAGGGTCGCCCAACTCGAATCCGAGAACAACTGGAAAATGTTTTAATTGACTTAGAAAAAGAAAATGTCATTTCACATTGGGCATATGCAGAAGAATTGGATGAAACAAAGATAGGAGAACGTAATTGGTTTAAGAATTACTATGAAAAGTTGGGAATCATTATCTTACCTCCAAAAGAATTGATGAATAATATAGATAGTATGGTGAAGAAAAAGACAATAGATACGCAAGAGAAGCAAGAGGAGCGTTATATTGCAGATACAGTAAAACAACCTACTGTAGGATCAGAGGATATGATTCGAGAGAAAATTATGCATCAGCATATGCATCAAAATAAAACAATGCGTGAGATAGCAGATGAAATAGGTCTATCCCCTGCTACGCTATCAAGATTTTGTAATAAAAAAATGAAACGCATTTCAAAAAGTGTTAATGAAAAACTAAACAAGTGGTATGAAAGACAAATAATTATAGAATCTATGTAAAAAGAAGCAGATACCTTTAAATTTATTATCAATACCTAAAACACAAAAAGTCATAAAAAATAAAGGGTGATACATATTAGTCATGTGTAATATGTATCACCCTTGTAATTTTTGTTCAACAATCGCGCCCGATTGTTGAAGATGCTTATTGAAGAAAAGCGCCCGTTTGTTTAAGTGTAATTGTTCACAAAGCATTAAAGGAATGCTTTGTCCGTTGTTGAAGAAAGAAAACACCTCAGTCATTTTTCTTCAGGGTAATAGCCATATGTATTCTTCCGTTCATCATGACGGGTAATTGAGAATCCATTGATAGTCTAAAAAGTTTCTAGCAGTAATAAAGTCCCCTTCTAAAAGACTATGTAGCAATAGAC